>JAEWPL010000169.1 GCA_023460615.1 Pseudomonadota bacterium
GCCATACCTACGTGTTTACACAAGAGCTTTTGTCCTACAACTACAGTTGGAGACATAGCTGCAAAGAAGCAAACAGAGAATGGTATTAAAAGTGCACAGGCAATAAAAGCATTGTCAGTTAAGGTAAATAGACCAATAAATGGCACTGACAAAAGAGTAGCGTAAATAATGAGCTTATTGTAGCCTAACCTGTCTGAGAAAGTTCCACCTGTGAAGGTTGCAATGGCACCACATAGGCATACTACACCATTTAAGGTGGTAGCAATTTCCTCTCTTACCCCTAAGTGATGGATGAAGTACAAAGCAAGGAAAGATACAAAAGTAGCCCAGGCAGCCGATCTTGCAAATAAAACCACAAGTAAAATTACAAAGCCCTTAATGTCTTCTTGTGAGTCCTCTGTATTATGTCTTGCTAGGTTCTTTTTGTTTTGAAGGGTTGCAATCGTATAGTAGCGATTTTTAAACAAGTAAACAGCGATGATTAGAATACCTGGTACGCACATCATCAAGGTAGCATCTAAAGATAAGAGCATGTAGAACAAGGTAAAGTAGAATGGGCCTAATGCCATACCAACGTTGCCACCTAAGGAGAAGATGGACATACTTTTACCTAAACGGGTGCCACCAAAGACGTTAGCCATCTTTCCACCTATAGGATGGAATAAAGATGATCCGATACCATTTAGACAAACTAGGGCATAGAGAAGTACTTGGTTTTGCACTAAACCTAAGAACATGACGCCAAAGAAAGCTAGAAAAATACCTAGGCTCATAAGATAAGGTCTTGGTTTCTTGCCATCAGCAAGACCTCCTGCTATAGGTTGGACAAAGGCACTTAGAATGGTATTTGCCATCATCAATAAAGCAACGCTTGCATAACTGTCTAATCTGCCTTGTTGATACATATAAGCTAGGATAATAGGCAATGATCCGTGACACAAATCAGTTGCCAAATGACCTAGCATAAAGAAATAATTTTCTTTTGTATTAGTGATATTCATTTATTTTTTGCCTGTAAATAAAAATGGTGTAGCTTTTGCTACACCATTTTAAAAAATTGCTTTTTTAAGCTTTAGTAGCTTCCTTCATAGAGCGAATGTAAGCTTCTAGCTTTTCAAGCATCAAAGGTACATTATCAAGATTGTCTTGAACAATCTTTACACAAGCAGAGCCTGCGATTGCACCTTTAGCACCTAGGGATAAAGCTTGTTTTACGTGCTCAGGAGTTGAGATGCCAAAGCCTAAGATTGGTGTCGCACCTTTGTGCTCAAGAATATGCTTGATTACTCTTGTAGGTTTACCAAATTCAATTTCAGTGCCTGTGATACCATAACGTGATAGTACATAGGTATAACCCTTTGAGTGTTTAGCAATTTCATCTAACATTGCATCAGTTGCATTAGGTGGTGCAATGAGTACAGTATCTACATCATACTTTTTTGCACAAGCTTCAAAATCACCACTAGTATTTAGCATGTTGCATGGAATATCTGGTACTAAAACAGCATCTATACCTGCTTTAGCTGCATCTTGATAGAACTTGTCTACACCACGAGCAACAACTACGTTTGCATAAACTAGGATACTAATTGGAATTTCGCTGTCTACTTTACGTAAATCAGCAATAACATTGAAAAAGTCGTCAGTTACAGCACCAGAGCGTAAAGCACGTTTGTCTGCATGCTCAATTACAGGACCGTCAGCACAAGGATCTGAGAATGGGAAACCTAATTCAAGTGCATCAGCACCACCCTTTAACAGAGTCTTTAAGATCTCAAGGGAGGTTTTATAGTCAGGATCGCACAAAGTTACAAAAGGAACAAAAGCACCTTCATTTTGAGCTTCTAATTTTTTAAAACGGTTTTCAAAACGATTATTCATCTAAAGTTCCTCCTTACTTTGTGATCTTAAGTGGTTCTGTGTGGATGCCATCAGCTTGGATGCAGCCTTTTTGCTCGAGAATGTTAGATACGTTGAAGATATCTTTATCACCACGACCTGATAGGTTTACAACTAAGACTTGCTCCTTGTTAGGATTTTGTCTCATCAATCTAATTGCATAAGCCATAGCATGAGAAGACTCTAGAGCTGGAATAATACCTTCTTGCTCAGATAAAAGAATAAAGGCTTCAAGCGCATCATCGTCAGTGGCACCTACATACTTTACACGACCAGTTTCACTTAGGTAAGCATGCTGTGGACCTACGGATGGGAAATCAAGACCTGCTGAAATAGAGTAGGACTCATTGATTTGACCGTCTTTATTCTGTAAGGTCTTTGAATAAGCTCCAAAGAAGATAGAATCCTCACCACGAGCTAGAGTACCACCGTGTTTTGGAGTCTCGATACCTAAACCATAAGGCTCAACACCATATAGAGGTACATCAGTATCTAAGAAATCTGTAAACATACCGATTGCGTTAGATCCACCACCACAGCAAGCGATGCAGGCATCAGGAAGTCTACCTTCTTCTTGTAGGATTTGCTGATGAATTTCTTCACCGATGATCTTTTGGAACTCACGTACGATAGTTGGAAATGGATGAGGACCAGCTGCAGTACCTATCATGTAGTGAGTAGTTTCAAAGTTTGCAGCATAATCACGTAAAGCTTCATTGCAAGCTTCTTTTAAAGTAGCTGCACCAACCTTTACAGGAATAACCTCAGCCCCCATCAATCTCATTCTGAATACATTAGGCTTTTGTCTTTCAGTATCGGTAGCACCCATATAGATACGGCACTTAAAACCTAAAAGAGCACAAATTAAAGCAGTTGCTACACCGTGCTGACCTGCACCAGTTTCTGCGATGATACGAGTTTTACCCATGCGTTTTGCAAGTAGTGCCTGACCTAATACTTGATTGGTCTTATGAGCACCACCGTGTAATAAATCCTCACGCTTTAGGTAGATTTTAGTTTTAGTGCCCTTGGTGATATTGCGACATAAAGTAAGTGGGGTTGGACGACCTGCATACTTATTTAAAAGATCTGACAACTCCTTTTTAAAGGTAGGATCATCTCTGCATTCAACGAAAGTTCTTTCTAACTCATCTAAGGCTGGGATTAGTACCTCAGGAACGTACTGTCCGCCGTATTTACCAAAAAATGGGTTTAAAATTGTCATGGTGTTCTCCGATAATTAGTAATTGTGAATGATATTAAAGATTTGGTTTATCTTGGTTACATCTTTAATACCTTTAACTGTTTCTAGTTTTGAATTCATATCAAGGCCTGTAAACTCATATTCAAGAGCTTTTTCTACATTATCAAGACCGATACCGCCTGAGAGTAAGATCTTGTCTTTATTGATATTTGCGGGGATCTTACCCCAATCAAAACTAGTTCCTGAGCCAGGGCTTTTTGAATCTAAAATGAAATACTCACAGAGTGCTTCATACTCTTGAAGCTTTTCAAAATCCTTTGCACCTTCAATATTAAAGGCTTTAATAATTTTAACTTGTGGTAATAATTTGTTTAGAGTTTCAATAGTTTGCACTGTTTCATTGCCATGTAATTGTAGAAAATCTAATCCTATCTCATTAGCAATAGCAACCATCTTTTCAATACTTTCATCTACAAATACACCTACAGTTTTAATCTTGCCATGGGCAATTAAAGCAAGCTCTTTTGCTTTTGCAACACTTAAGTTGCGAGGGGATTTTTCACAAAAGATAAAGCCTGCTAGTGCTGCATGATTATCAATCACACTTTGCAAGGCTTCTTTGGTGGTAATGCCACATACTTTATTAGTGCCATATAACATGGTATTAGCTTGAAACTCGATATCCTCTGATCCTGTAAGTGATGATCCAATAAGAAAGTTTCTAATACCTTTAAGGCTTAATAAATCTTTATGAGAGTGAATACCTGATTCTGAGACTATCAAAGTATCATTTGTAAATAGCTTTGCAAGGGAGCACGCATTATTTAAGTCAACTTTTAAAGTTCTCAAATCGCGATTGTTAATGCCTACAATCTTTAAGTTAAGCTCTTTAGCAAAGATAGCATCCTCATAGGTGTCCACCTCTGTAAGCACATCTAAGCCTTTTTGATGGGCGTAGTTTAAAAGTTCTTTGTAAGTATCTTTAGTTAATACCGAGAGCATTAACAAAATAGCATCAGCACCTGCAATATAAGCATTATCAATTTGTGCTTTACAGATAATAAAGTCTTTGCAAATTACAGGAAGATTAGTTCTTGCCTTTACATACTTTAAAAACTCAATTGAGCCTTTAAAAAAGTGCTCTTCACATAGTACTGAAATGGCACTAGCTTTATGCTCATAACAAGAAATGATTTTGTCTAAATCAAAATCTTTGCAGAAGTCTCCTAAGGTAGGGGAAGATCTTTTGCACTCTAAAATAAAGTTTCTACCATCTTTATTGCTAAGTGCTTTTTCTAAACTTACCAAAGGTGCACTGCGTTCACCTGTAGGCTTTAAACTCTCAACATCATAAACTTTTTTATTGATGATAGTTGCAAGTACGGTATCTTCAATACCTTTGAGGTTAAGCCCTTTAAAGTTTAAAGCTTTAGAGTTTAAAACTTCTTTTTGTAACATCGTAAAACCTTAGGCGCACTTTTGGGTTAATTTTGAAATGGTTTCAAGCTTAGCTAAGCCTTTACCTGATTTAATAGCTTCCATTGCCATTTCAAAGCCATTTTTAAAGTTATCTTCAACTTTAGCTAAGTGCAACATAGCACTTACGTTAGCAGCAATCACTGCATTGTGAGCATCAGTACCTTTGCCTGCTAGAACAGTACGTGCAACTTTTGCATTGTACTCAGGATCTCCACCTACTAAATCATTTTGAGTGTAGTTACCTTTAATACCAAAGTCTTTATTAGTTAATACGTAATTGCTAATAGTGCCATCTTCATGTAACTCACTTACCTTGGTGCTTCCAAAAATTGAAATCTCATCCATGCCGTTGCCGTTAATTACCATGCCACGAGATACTCCTGATAACTTTAAGGCTTTTGCGATAGTATCAAGTAAGTTTTCATCAAAGCAGCCTAAAAGCTCGTAGTTTACGTGAGCTGGATTTGCTAAAGGTCCTAAGATGTTAAAAATAGTTGAAGTACCAAGTGCTTTACGTACGGGACCAGCAAAGCGCATACCCTTGTGATAAGCTTGGGCAAAGAAGAAAGCAAAGCCTTCGTTTTCAAGACAGTTTCTAGTAGTTGCTTTATCAGCGTTGATGTTATAACCAAGATTGGTTAACACATCTGATGCACCTGTCTTTGAGGATACTGCAGTGTTACCATGCTTTGCTACATGTAAACCTAAGGTTGCACAAACGATAGCACTGATAGTTGAGATATTGATAGTTTTAAGTTTGTCACCACCAGTACCTACAATCTCACCAACATCAACTTTGGTATCTCTATCAAAAGGCTCTGCAGCGCTAATCATGGCAGATGCAGCACCACCAATTTCGTCGGCTTTATAACCGTTCATCTTAAGGGCTGTCAGAATTGAGCCTAAAACTACAGGATCAATTTTGCCTGAAAATAGATCGTTGAATACTAAACGAGTTTCTTCAAAAGATAAGTCTTGATGGTCATATAACTTTTCAACTAAATCGTGTAACATTTTTTATTTCTCCAAGTAAGTTTGCTTTTGTTGTCTTTTGTCGTTTAGTGCAGATCAAAAACAATAAAAAAACCCGCACTAAGCGGGTCCTTTTATGAATAACTGTCTTTACAAACACAAAATCCCCGCTATAACACGAGGCGCCACCAACGACCGTTTAATTTGATTTGTAAAGCTAATGTATTCATTTGTTATTCCTTAAAACTTTTAATTTATACTAGAACAAATTTTTTTATTTGAAAATACCTAATTTAAAAAAGTTTAAAATTGCACTATTATGATCCGTAAACTCACTTATTTTGCGCTAATACAGTCGATAGCATTTTTAAGTAGTTTTCTGCCAAAGGTAGTCATAATAGACTCTGGGTGGAACTGAAACCCTAAAACTTTATATTTTGGTGAATATAAAGCCATACAAAGATCTTTATATTTTGCAATTACCTCCACCTCTTTAGGTAAATCTTTAACCACTAAAGAGTGGTAGCGGGCAACCTTAAATGGATTTTCAAGATCTTTAAAGCAGTATTGACCTTTGTGCTCAATCATTGAAGCTTTACCATGTACAATCTCATCTGCCTTTTCAACTTTACCACCTAAGACGTAACCTAAAGCTTGATGACCTAAACAAATACCTAGCATAGGGTATTTACCTAAATTGTCTTGGATGATGGCAATTAGGTTGTTAGCATCAGTTGGGTAGCTAGGACCTGGGGATAACATTAACACTACGTTTTCGCCTTTATCCTGATGCTCTTTTAAAACTTTGGAGATTAGACTTACCTCAACATCGTTTCTATACACAATAACTTGATTGCCAAGCACCTTAAGTTCATCTACTAAGTTGTAAGTAAAAGAATCAAAGTTATCGATAAAAATAATAGTATTTTGCATAATTATTCCTCACAAGCTAAAGCTAGTGCATTTAAAACGGATTTAGCTTTGTTAACTGTCTCTTGGCACTCAGCTTGAATATTTGAGTCAAAAACCACTCCACAACCAGCTTGAACGTAAGCAGTTTCATCCTTAACAAAGGCTGAGCGAATGGCAATACAAGAATCAAAAGAGCCATCGTTACCTAATATGGCGATGACACCACCATAAGAGCCACGCTTTTTACCTTCGTACTTGTAGATAAGCTCGTGAGCTTTGATTTTAGGAGCACCTGATAAAGTGCCCATATTCATGCAAGCTAAATAAGCTTGTAGTCCATCTAAATCGTCTTTTAAAGTACCGTGTACATCGGAAACTAAATGCATTACCGCTTGGTATTTATCAATATGTAGCATGTTGTCTACATAGCGAGTGCCAGTTTTACTGATACGGGCTAAATCATTACGAGCAAGATCAACAAGCATTAAGTGCTCAGCTACTTCCTTTTTATCGGTTCTAAGCTCAAGCTCAATTCTTGTATCAAGCTCTTTATTAACACTACCATCCTCATTTAAACCACGAGCTCTAGTACCTGCAATAGGGCTTATAGAAACGGTGCGAGTATCAGCCTCAAAGCGGATAGCAAACTCAGGACTTGCTCCAAAG
>JAEWPL010000170.1 GCA_023460615.1 Pseudomonadota bacterium
AAAGGTAGGACTTGATAATATAGTGTTAGAAACTGATTTTGATTATGTGCATACAGGATTGTATGATCCAAGTTTAATTATCAAAGAATATGAGTATTTAAGTACCAAGTTCAGTTGTGATTTATCAAAACTTAAAGATCAACTTTGCACTAATGTAAGTAATTTAATAGGAACCTTAAATGAGTTTAATTTATATTGTTAAAAAAGATGCTAATTTTAATGTGGATGAGGCTATAGCAAAGGTAAGTGCGGCTACAGGACTTACTCTTACCAAAATAAACTCAGGCTCTTTAAATTCTCATATTGCTGTGTTGTGTAAAACTTTTGCTGCTAATGCTCATGAGCTGTGTAAGCAAGCTGTGTTAGATCATAAGTTTGATTTTGATGTGTTTGCAGCTAACACCTTCCCAACCTTAAAAGAAAAAGGTGAAATCTGTTTAGATATGGACATGACCTCAGTACAAATTGAAGGTATTGATGAGATTGCCCGTCGTTTAAACGTGTTTGATAAAGTATCTGAAATTACCTCTAAAGCAATGCACGGTGGTTTAGATTTTGCTCAATCTTTAACTTTACGTGTTTCCATGTTAAAAGATGGCGATGCCTCTGTAATTGAAGACGTTAAAAAGATCATGCGTGAAACTGACGGTCTTGAGGTATTGATGCAGACTGTAAGTAAAGCTTCTTGGGTTAAAGGTATTTGCTCAGGTGGCTTTGAGCAGTTAATTTGCGTATTAGAGAAAAAGTACAACCTTGATATGGTGTGTGCTAACTCTTTAGAGATTGTTGATGGCAAGTTAACAGGTAAAGTTGACAAGCGCATTGTAGATGCTGAGGTTAAAAAAGAAGGCGTACGTAAACTTCAACAAGCAAACAACATTAAAGACAGTCAAATCATTGTGTTAGGTGATGGCGCTAATGACTTAAAGATGATTGAGGTGGCAGCTTTAGGTATTGCATATCATGCTAAGCCATTAGTACAAAAGACAGCTCCATTTAGCATCAATTATTCAGATTTAACCGCAGTAGCTTTGTTATTAGAGTTAAATTCTTAAAATGGCAAAAACTAAAAGTATTTATGTCTGCCAAAGTTGTGGCGCTAAATACCACCGTTGGCAAGGGATCTGCTCAGAGTGTAATGAAGCAGGTACTATTGTAGAAACTTTAGTAGACACAGCTCCTAATGCCGGTGCAAAGGTAGCAGCCCGTGCCTTAACAGGCTTTGCAGGCTCTACTGGCACTGGTATTTGTACTCTAGCTAATATTGATTTAACTAAACAACCTAGGATAAGCTCAGGCTTTACTGAGTTTGACCGCGTTTTAGGTGGTGGTATTGTCCGTGGCGCAGTAGTTTTAATTGGTGGTAACCCAGGTGCTGGTAAATCCACTTTATTGTTGCAAACTGTCGCCAAATTAAGCTTACAGCATAAAGTACTTTATGTAACAGGCGAGGAGTCTTTGCAACAGGTAGCGCTAAGAGCTAATCGCTTAGGACTTCAAACTCAGAATGTAAAAATTGCAGCAGAAACCTCAATTGATGCCATTTGTCAGATGGCATCATCTGAAAAGCCTGAAATACTAATCGTTGATTCTATTCAAGTAATGCATGTTACAGGCATTGAGTCAGCCCCAGGCTCTGTAAGTCAGGTAAGGGAGGCTGCTGCTGCCTTAACACAATTTGCTAAAAGATCGTCTGTAAGTGTCTTTATGGTAGGTCATGTAACTAAGGATGGTACTTTAGCAGGACCTAAGATCTTAGAGCACTGTGTCGACTGCTCTGTGATTTTAGAAGCTGGTACAGACATGCGTTATCGTACTTTACGCTGTCAAAAAAATCGTTTTGGTGCCGTCAATGAAATCGGTGTCTTTGCGATGACCGATACGGGCTTAAAAGAGGTTAAAAACCCAAGTGCTATCTTTTTAAATCGCAGTGAGAATGTGGCAGCAGGCTCTTTACCTATGGTAACCTGGGAGGGCACAAGACCTCTTTTAGTGGAACTGCAAGCTCTAGTAGATATTAGTCTCTACTCAAACCCAAGACGTTTATCTATTGGTACTGATCAAAACCGTTTAGCTATGCTTTTATCCGTACTACATCGTCATGCAGACTTTGCACTAGGTGATCAAGACGTGTTTGTAAACATCGTAGGTGGTGTAAAGATTGAGGATACCTCCTCAGATGTACCCCTTTGTTTAGCTTTAATGTCTTCATTTAAAAATGCTCCAATTGATAAAGGCACGATTGCTTTTGGTGAAGTTGGTTTAACTGGTGAGATAAGACCGGTACCTTTTGGACAAGAGCGTATTTTAGAGGCGGTAAAGCAAGGCTTTGTGCGTATTATTGTACCTTTTGATAATGCACCAAGAACTAAACTTCAAAATGTACAAGTAATTCCTGTAAAGAGAGTTACAGATTTGTTGTCATTAGTGTAGGAAAAACTCTCTTTGAGTCTCAAAGAGAGTTTATAAAATTAAGCCTGTGACACGATAGTGTGAACTAGGCGCAAGGCGATAATTAGTCTATCCTCGTTTTTAAATCTCATCTCTAAGCATTTACCGATGGAGGCAAGATCCTG
>JAEWPL010000171.1 GCA_023460615.1 Pseudomonadota bacterium
GGCTAAAACTATTGCTTCAGTACGCTTTTTCATTGCACTTTTGACAGATATTCTATTTTTATTATAGGTTTTATGTTTGACATAGATAAAAAATGTGTATGCAAAAATCAGTATTTGTTGAGTTTACTATAATCGGTAATATAATGAAGGTAAGCTATCTAATAAAAGATAGCATAAAAATCACATTTACATATAATACAGACTTGGAAAGAACTTGTAGATGAAAAAGCAGATATCGCTTCCAACTCAATCTGAAATAGCTCTGCAAAACCTTGGCAAATTAATTAAAACTGTAAGAATTAGACAAGGTATCACGGCTACTGCTATGGCTGAGCTCATGGATACAACTAGAGTAACCTTAGGATCAGTTGAAAAAGGTGTTTCCTCTGTTTCTATCGGTAATTACATCAAGGCATTATCAATTTTAGGTTTAGATCTAAAATTATTCGACGTCCTTGAAGAAAAACTTGCTGGTTTGTAAATCACTTTAATAAAGCCTAGCTCCTGCTAGGCTTTATCGTCTCTTGCGTGCAATTTTCACAATAGTATTAAACAATATTCATTTTTGTGCTAAATTATACCTATGTACTATAAATAATAATGGATTTTAAAGTGGAAGAAGTTAAAACAGCAACACCACGCTTAGCTTTACGTCCAAGAAATAATGACGGTAAGAGCAGTGGCTCAAGATTTAGCTCTAATGGTTCAAAATTTGGCACTAGAGGTTTTAATAAGCCTCGTAAGCACTTTGATAGAACCAAAGACAGACAAAAGGGAATGGTTAATGCTTTTGTTCAAGGTAAAGGACAAAATGCAGCACTTAAGTGGTTAATGGAATCTCGTGTTCCTGTAAGCGTATTCTTAGTAACCGGTGTTAAGTTTGAAGGTTTAGTAACTGCTTTTGATGCCTTTACTATTAAGATTTCTGATGTAAACCACAATCAGCAATTGATTTATAAAGATAAGATTTCTACCATTACCATCAAAAATCCTGATGGTGCAAATCACGGTAAGAAACCTTTTATGTCAGCACCTCAGTTCTCAAATGGAAAGTTCAAAGGCGAGAATGGTATGTCAATGCCACTAGCTGGTGATGAAAATCATGATGATGGTGTAACCTTGCCAAAGACTCATATTCCATATCAAGGTTAATCAAATTACAGGATGGTTTTTACCATCCTGTTTAATTAAAGCACTAAGCTTTAATCACTTCTACAATTTCATCTCTATCAACTAAAACACAATCAAAACCACCGTTTTTAGCAGCTTCTACACCAAGTTGTCCGTCTTCAAATACTAAACAGTCACAAGGTTTTAAGCCTAATTTGTCAGCTGCAGTTAAAAAGGTTTCAGGATGTGGCTTGTGGCAAGATACGATATCTGCAGTAACTAAAGCATCAATGTAATCGTAAAGGCCTCTTAATTTTAAGATATAGGTAGCATTAGGAACTCTAGTACCTGTCCCAATTGCAATTTTTAGGCCCTTCTTTTTAGCTTGCACTAAAATATCTGCAATCTTTGGGAATAATTCGACTTTATCGATGTTTTGGGTATAAACATCAATCTTGCGTTTTACAAATTCGTCGATATCACCAACATTTTCACCTCTATCTTTAAAGAATTTGGCGATATCTTTGCTTGAAGATCCTCCTAATCTATAGATCTCCTCATCTTTGATTTCAAAACCGTGCTCTTTGGCAACTTGTTGCCATGCTCTAACATGAAATGGCATGGAGTCGGTTAAGGTTCCATCTAAATCAAAAATAATGCCTTTATAGCGATAAATAAAACTTGTGTCCATGGTGTTTCCTATTGGTGAAATTTAACCATAATTATAACAAAGGCTAAAAATGGTTTTGTGTTTTTATTACTGCCAAATATCCGTAATTTTTTTAACTAACTTCTTCACTTTGCTAAGTCTTTGATATACTCATATTGAACAGAGAATAGTTAGGCAAAGTTATGGGTGTAAAAGAATTATCTTGCCAAGTTCTAGTGATAGGTGCTGGATCTGCTGGTATTGAAGCTTATAAAAATGCAGTTACACAGGGTAAAGACTGTATCATTGTTGATACAGGACCTTTAGGTACTACAGCTCAGCGCTCAGGTGAGCTTCCTGTATCTTTGCTTATGCAAGCTGGCTTATCTTTAAATGCCATGAATAATCTGCAGGATTTAGGTATTGTACTCCCTGCTAAAGTAAGTGCTGATACTTCAAATGTACTCTCCTCTATGAGAGCTGTAAGAGCAAGAGCTACAGCTGAAGTATTGTCTTTTATGTACAAAATTCCTGAGAGCAAGCGTATTCGTGGTCTAGCTACTTTTATTGATCCTCATTGTGTAAAAGTAGATGAGCACACTCAAATTACTTTTGAAACAGCGGTTATTGCCACAGGATCTTCTCCACTGGTAACCTACGAACAATCTAAATTAAAAAACATCTTAACTACTAACGAGTTTTTTGAATTAGAGAAGTTGCCAGAATCAGTAGCTATCTTTGGTAGTTCAAAAATTGCTTTAGAGCTAGGTCAGGCTCTATCTTATTTAGATGTAGAAGTAGCAGTTTTCGGTCAAAGAAAATTGTGGTCTTTAACAGATGATTCAGTTTTAACTGTTGCTCATCAGTTGTTATCCTCAAAATTTAATTTACTAGTAGATACTTACATTAC
>JAEWPL010000172.1 GCA_023460615.1 Pseudomonadota bacterium
GTATGGCCATTTGAGCTCTAATTTTTGTGGTTACAGGTTTAATTATCGGCATTCCAGGTCTTTCACCTGCTGTTGTAAGTTTAATTGCAGCTTTGTTATGTGTAGCAACAGGTTGTATCACAGAAAAACAAGCTTATAAAGGTATTGATTGGGTTACTATCTTCTTATTTGCAGGTATGTTACCAATTGCCCATGCCATGCAAAAGACAGGTGCCGGTGAGTTAATTGCTAACACTATTGTAGGTTTACTTGGTGACAATCTCTCTGAGGTGGTAATTGTAAGTGCTATCTTCTTTGTAGCTTGTACCTTAACTCAGTTTATGCCAAATACAGCTACCGCTGCACTTTTAATCCCTATTGCTATGAGTATTGCAACTAAGCTTAATGTATCTCCTTATGGAGTGATCATTACTTGTGCTATAGGAGCTTCTTGCTCTTTTGCAACCCCAGTTGCAACACCATGTAATACTTTAATTTTAAGTCCATCAGGTTTGCACTTTAAAGATTATTTAAAAGTGGGACTTCCACTATGCTTTATAGCCTGTCTTTTATGTATTCTTATAATTCCAATTGTATGGCCATTTGAGCTCTAATTTTTGTACAATAGTAGCCAATGCCTAAGGAGAGGTTTGATGAATTCACTTAATTTAGTTAAAAGTTTTGACAAAGAATTATATTCTTACTTTGTAAAAGAATTAGAGCGTCAACATGCAGCAATTTCTTTTATTCCTGATGAGAATAGCACATCCCCAATTTGTGCAGCTATCATGGGAAGTGTGTTAGTAAATTCAACTAATTCTTTAAATTTAGGTAAGAGTGATACTTTAGAAAATCTTGTGGTATCAAGATTATGTAAAGTATTTAATGCACCTTTTGCCACTGTAAAGACTGTTACTATTGAAGCAGCTTCTCGTGTAGTGTTTAAAGCACTAACCAAGCGTGGTGATGTAGTAATGTCACTAGATTTACGTAAAAAAGAGCACTGTAATAGCGAGACATTAGCTTACCGTTTTGTTAATTTCGGTATTGATCCTGTTACTCAAGAATTAGACATGGATGAAATCGAAAGATTGGCTACAACCCACAAACCAAAGCTAATTATTGTCTCTCCTGTTAACTACTCACTACCTATTAACTTTGAGCGCTTTGCCAAAATAGCTAAAGCTTGTGGCTCTCTACTATGGTGTGACTTGTCACAGACAGCAAGCTTAACTGCAGCAGGAACTCTAGAAAATCCTATGAAGTATGCTGATGTAGTAACTTTCTCAACTCACGGTGCTATGCAAGGTCCTCAAGCTGCGGTAATTCTTTGTAAAAAGGATTTAGCAGGTGACATTCAACGTTCTGAGACTCTAGCAGGTCACAACGGTTTAACCTCACCACAACTATGTTCACTTGCAGCAAGACTTCATGAGATGGAAAATGATGGCTTTAAGCAATACTGCCATGATGTAGTTGCAAATGCTCAAGCACTAGCTGCAGGTTTGCAAGCTGGAGGCATGAAGATCATTTCAGGTAGAACTCAATCTCATCAAGTAATAATTGATACTAAAGTTTGTGCAATTTCTGCTCGTGGTGCTCAAGAGCTATTAGCAGATCTTGGTGTTCATGTTAGAATTACTCAAGTTTTAACTAATGATCCAAATGTAAAATTTGATGCAGTACGTTTCTCCTCCTTACCTGCAACCACTCGTGGTATCACCAAAGAGCAGATGGAGAAATTAGGTAGATATATTGGTAAGTACCTAACTAAACCAGATGATGAGAATGCAAGTAAAATTACTAAACTTGTAACCTCTCTAACATCTACTTTACCTGCAATCGATAGAAAGTACATGGATCCTACTATTCAACAAATGATGATTGCTGAAGAGCATTATTAGTAGTGATTTTATAAAGTTAAGGCGGACTGTGTCCGCCTTTCGAGTATTTAAAGATGAGTAATAAAAGTTTTACAAGTGCAGATAGATTTTCTGTAGCGCCTATGATTGATGTCACTAACAGGACTTTTAGGTGCTTTGCAAGACTCATGACTAAAAGAGCTATGCTCTATACAGAAATGATAGCAGCAAATGCCTTGGTGCATGGAAAAGAATATTTAATTGAGCATAGTAATGAGGAGAATCCATGTACTTTGCAATTAGGTGGATCAGATCCTAAAGTACTTGCTCAAGCTTGTAAAATTGCCTCAAAATTTGGTTATAGTGCTATCAATTTAAACGCTGGTTGCCCTTCAGACAAAGTTCAACAAGGAAGCTTTGGTGCAATCTTGATGAAGACTCCACAAGTTATCACCGATTGTCTTAAAGCTATGCAAGATGCTGTAGATATTCCTGTAACTGTAAAAACTCGTATCGGAGTTGATGAGGAGGATAGTCTTGAGGATACTATTCGTATTGTAGACTCAGTATATAAAACTGGTTGTCGTCATATTATTCTACATGCAAGAAAAGCTTGGCTTAATGGTTTATCTCCAAAGGAGAATCGCACAGTACCGCCACTTGACTATGACAGAGTCTATGCTATGTATGAGTATTTTCCTGACTTGTCCATAACCATCAACGGAGGCATTACCACTATTGAGGATTGTTTAAGTAAGCTTCAAAAAGTGCAAGGGGTGATGCTTGGTAGAGCAATTATGGATAATCCGTATCTGTTAGCCTCAGTTGATAGTATGATATATGGTGAGAACACTAAGATCTTGAGTAAAGATGAAGTATTTGAAAAAGTCTTAGCTTTTAGTGAGCAATTTTTAAAAGAAGGTAATAAATTACATTATCTTGGTAACCATATCATTAACTTATTTAATGGTGAAAAAGGTGCCCGTCGTTTTAGAAATTACTTATCAAAACACATGCATGAATTAGGTGCTGATACAAAGGTATTTGAATTAGCCTATAAGGCTATGAAAGAGGTATAAGATGGAGCTTAGTTTAAAATCCTCAATTACATTAAACAATGATCTGCAAATGCCTCTTTTAGGCACTAGAGTTTATAAAATTCTAGGTGGAGAGCAAGCTTACAACACCGTAAGAGACGCTTTAGAAATAGGTTATAGACTTATTGATACTGCAAGAATTTACTGTAATGAAAAAAGTGTTGGTCGTGCTATAAAAGATTCAGGCATTCAAAGAAAAGATATCTTTGTTACCACCAAAATTTGGATTGAGGATTTTGATAATCCAAGACAAGCACTTTTAGATTCTCTTGAAAGATTACAACTTGATTATGTGGATTTATATTTAATCCATTGGCCTGCTGTTGGCTATCAAAAAGTTTACTTAGAGCTTGAGAAACTTCAAAAAGAAGGTTTATGTAAGTCTATTGGAGTATGTAATTTTAAAATTCATCACATCCAAAGCTTATTTGAAGCAGGTGCAACGGTAGTTCCTCAAGTATGTCAAACAGAAATCCATCCTTTAAATACTGAAATTGAGCTTACTAGTTGGTGTCGTCGTAATAAAATTGCGGTTGTAGCTTACTCACCATTAGGCTCTGAAGGTAGACTAATCTTAGACGATCCTCGTTTAATCTGCATGAGAGAGTTCTATAAAGCAGCACCTTCACAAATTATTTTACGCTGGTGTATTCAACGTGGCATTATTGCTATACCAAAGGCTAATACCAAAGAGAAACTATTGCAAAATAGTCAGCTTTACAATTTTGATATGAGCACTCCTGATTTAGAGACTATCTCTGATATGAATTGTAATGAGCGCAGAAATTACGATCCTGATAAAATCGATGAGAGACCAAAAGTTACCTATCCTAAGATAGTAGAGGAATTATAAAGTTCTGCTCTTTAAAAAGAGCAGAACTTAAGTGGTGCAAAATTATTTTGCACCAAATTCTAAAGCAATTTTCTCTGGTAAATCGTCATCCCAGGTTAAAGGATCTGAGTAAACTAAATTACCATCTACATCTCTCATTACTACCATCGCAATTTGAGCATTTAAAATGAGTCTTTGACACATGGAGCAAGGTCTCATTTGCTTAGTGCGACTGTTAGTTGCTACATCAGTACCAGCTAAATACAAAGTGCCACCTACAATATCTAAAGGATTGCCATTGATAATAGCATTAGCCTCAGCATGTACTGCACGACATAACTCATAGTGAGTACCTGGTTTGATTTGGCATTTTTCGCGTAAGCACTCTTTTAAATCTACACAGTTAGCTCTATGTCTTGGAGCTCCGTTGTAGCCTGTAGATACGATTCTACCATCCTTTGACACAATCACAGCACCATAGCGACGTCGAAGACAAGTAGAACGCATGGAAACAGCTACAGCAATTTCCATAAAAGATTGATCTTTTGAAGGTCTTACATAATCTGTCATTTTTAGATCCTAATTAGAAATTTTTCTAATCATATCATCATCAAAGTGTGATAAACATGATTAAAGCCAAATTTAATAAATTTTCTAGGAAAGTTTGTTAGAGAAGATTTTTAGAATAGCTAGAAAGCAGAAGTCAAAGACTTCTGCTTAATAAAGTTAGACTCTCTTAAAGACTAGGGAAGTGTTAATACCACCAAAGGCGAAATTATTAGACTGAATAAATTCAGTTTCTAACTTTAAGATATTGTCTTTAATGTAGTTTAAGTTACCACAACGAGGATCAACCTCATGTAAATTAAGGTTTGGACTAAACCAACCTTCGTTCATCATGTTAATACCAAAGGCTGCTTCTACAGCACCACAAGCACCTAGGGTATGTCCAAAGTAGCTCTTTAAAGTTGAGATTGGTGTTTTATCGCCATAAATATTAAAGGTAGCATTAGATTCTGCTATATCACCTAAAGTAGTACCAGTGCCGTGAGCTGAGATATAGCCAATGTCACTGCTTGATAGGTTAGCATCTTTTAGCGCATTTCTAATGCAAATTTCAATAGTAGTAGCATTAGGGGAGGTGATATGAGTTGCATCACAGTTTGTGGCAAAGCCAATAATCTCAGCGTAAATCTTAGCACCACGAGCCTTAGCATGCTCATAC
>JAEWPL010000173.1 GCA_023460615.1 Pseudomonadota bacterium
CGCAGATATCGAAGAGGCAGCAAAGCGCCTTGCACAGCGTAACTACACATTAGACACACAAAAGATTAACAAGCTAGAGTCAGAGCGCAAAGAGTTCATGACTCGCACTCAAGATTTACAAGCTCAAAGAAATTCTCTATCTAAGAGCATCGGCCAAGCAATTAAGGCTGGTCAAGATGTAACCGAGATTAAGGCACAAGTTGCTAAGATCGGTGAAGAGCTAAACGAAGTTAAGCAAAAACAAGATCAAGTTTTAAAAGAACTAAATGACATTGCTTTAACAGTTCCAAATTTACCAGATCCTTCATGTCCATTAGGTCCAGATGAGTCTGCTAACGTTGAAGTAAGAAAGTGGGGCACCCCACGTACCTTCGATTTCGAGATTAAAGATCACGTAGCAATCGGTGAAGGTCTAGGAATGTTAGACTTTGAGACTGCTCGTAAGGTAAGTGGCGCTCGTTTTGCTTTCATGAAAGGACCTATCTGTAAGTTACATCGTGCATTAGTTCAGTTAATGCTAGATTTACACTATGATCAGGGCTACACCGAAATCTATACTCCATATTTAGTTAACATGGATTCTTTATATGGTACAGGACAGATGCCTAAGTTTGCTGAGGATTTATTCCACACTAACTTAGATGGTTCTTGTGATGGAGATGGTGTAAACCACCACTTCTGCTTAATCCCTACAGCAGAAGTACCTCTAACTAATATGGTTCGTGGTGATATTATCCCTGAGCAAGATTTGCCTATAAAGATCACAGCTCATACCCCATGTTTCAGATCTGAAGCAGGTTCAGCTGGTCGTGATACACGTGGCTTAATCAGAATGCATCAATTCGATAAAGTTGAGATGGTTCGTATTGAGAAGCCAGAAAACTCATGGCAAGCTCTTGAAGAGTTAACTCACGATGCTGAAGCTGTATTACAAGCTTTAGAGATCCCATACCATGTAGTTGCATTATGTACTGGTGATATGGGCTTTAGCTCAGCTAAGACTTACGATATCGAAGTTTGGTTACCAGCTCAAAACTGCTACCGTGAGATTTCATCTTGCTCAAACTGCGTAGACTTCCAAGCTCGTCGTATGCAAGCAAGACTACGTCGTAAGGACGGTAAAGTTGAATTAGTACACACTTTAAACGGCTCTGGCTTAGCAGTAGGTCGTACATTAGTTGCTGTACTTGAGAATTATCAGAATGCTGATGGTTCTGTAACTGTACCTAAGGTATTAAGAAAGTACTTAGGTGGTCTTGAAGTAATTACTCCTGAGACTAAATAGTAATGCTAAGTCCACTTGATTGGGTTATTTTAGGAGTCATAGCCATCTCTGCTGTGACTTCTATTCTTAGAGGTTTCGTTAAAGAAGCCTCTTCCATCATATCATGGGTAGTTGCCTTTGCTGTTACATCAAAGTGCTATCCTATGGTAGAGCCTTATCTGACTTTCTCAAATGATCAATTAACAAGAAATGTTGTCGCCTGCATAGCCTTATTTGTAATCTCTTTACTTGTTTTTGGCTTTATCTCAAATATCATCTGCTCTGCAATCAAAAAGGTTGGTCTATCAGGATTTGATAGGTTGCTAGGAATTGCTTTTGGTATTGCCCGTGGTATTTTAATTGTGACTGCAGTGTTAGCATTGTTCCATATGCTATTTAGACTTCATATCTTAACCTTTATTCAAAGCTATTCTTGGTATCAAGACTCTGTCTTTGTACCAGAGCTACAACGTATCGTAAACTGGTTCTTTGATTATATAAGGACCCCTGAATCTATCGGAGCATAATATGTGTGGTGTTGTTGGAATTGTAGGATCATCTCCTGTCAATTTATCACTATATAATTCATTACAGGTGTTACAACACCGTGGTCAAGATGCTGCCGGCATCGTGACAGTTGATGAGGATGACAATTTTCATCAACGCAAAGCTAATGGCATGGTAACTGAAGTATTTCAGCAGCGCCATATGATGAGGCTACGTGGCAATATTGGTATTGGTCACAACCGTTATCCAACAGCAGGCTCATCTTCAGCAGCTGAAGCACAGCCATTCTATGTTAACTCACCATACGGTATTGCTCTTGCACACAACGGTAACTTAATTAACTCTAAAGAGTTAAAAGAAAAGTGCAAAAAAGCTCACCGTCATGTTAATACTCAATCAGACTCAGAAATCCTTTTAAACATCTTTGCCTGGAAGATTTCTAAGATCCAAAACGACGTTCCAACCGCTGACGATATCTTCGATGCAGTTGCAGGCGTATATGATGAGATTAAAGGTGGCTATGCTGTAGTAAGCGTAGTTTTAGGTGTAGGTTTAATTGCTTTTAGAGATCCTTTCGGTATCCGTCCTATGGTATTAGGTGAGAGAACTAATGAGGATGGCAAGAAAGAGTACATGGTAGCCTCAGAAAGTGTAGCTTTAGATGTTTCTGGCTTCAAGTTAGTACGTGATGTTAAACCTGGTGAGTGCTTACTAATTACTAAAGATTGTCAGCTACACTCTAAGATTTGTGCTAAGAACCCAAGCTTACAGTCTTGTATCTTTGAGTATGTTTACTTTGCTCGTCCTGATAGCATCATTGATGGTGCTTCAGTATATGCAACTCGTGTACGTATGGGTACTAAGCTTGCTGAGCAAATTCAAAAAGAGCATCAGGATCTTAAGATTGATGTAGTTATTCCAATTCCTGATACTTCAATTGATATTGCGGTTCAAATTGCTAGAACCTTAGGTGTTCCATACCGTCAGGGTTTTGTTAAGAACCGTTATATCGGTCGTACCTTCATTATGCCTGGTCAAAAACAGCGTAAGAAGTCAGTACGTAACAAGCTAAACCCAATTCCAGCAGAGTTTGCAGGTAAGAACGTACTATTAGTAGATGACTCTATCGTACGTGGTACCACCTCACTACAAATCGTTCAAATGGCTCGTGAAGCTGGTGCTCGCAAAGTATTTTTTGCTTCAGCATCTCCTGAGATTAGATATCCTAATATCTATGGTATCGATATGCCAACCTCAAAAGAGCTAATTGCTTATGGTCGTGATAATGAAGAAATCTGTAAGGAAATTGCAGCAGATGCTTTAATTTACCAAAAACTTGAAGATCTTGAAGCTAGTGTAACTGAGGAGAATCCAGCTCTAACTAAGTTTGAAACCTCAATCTTTACTGGTAAATATATCGTACCTCCAGCCAAAGACTACTTTGACAATATTGAAAAACAAAGAAGTGATGATGCTAAGGCAGATAAAGCTTGGAAAGATTCCTCAGATGCTGATGAGTTAGATATCTTCAATATCTAGATTTAAACAAATCTGATAACGTAAGGGAGAGCAGTTGCTCTCCCTTGTCGTATGAACCTTTAAATAAGGTTGCTCCCATCACTTAGTAATTTCTTTGAAAGCTAAAGCGCAAGATTTTTTATTAAAACTTATTCCATAACAAAGAATATTAGATATCAAGTCATTACTCTTATAGAGTTGGTAATAATGATGAGATAGGATTTGATCTAATGCTTCATTAGCTTTTGCTACCAAATTTGTTTCTACTTGAGAGTGTTTTATC
>JAEWPL010000174.1 GCA_023460615.1 Pseudomonadota bacterium
TTTCATGTGAAGTGGTGGTAGTGCCATAGATTATCTCCGACTTGCTAGCATGCGACAAGCAAGATTAATTGCTGAATAAAGGGAACCTGGATCTGCTTTTTTAGTACCTGCTAAATCTAGTGCGGTACCATGATCTACAGAGGTTCTAATATAAGGTAAACCTAAAGTGGTATTGTAGCCAGAATCAAAGCCTACATATTTAAGTACAGGTAAACCTTGATCGTGATACATAGTTAAAAAAGCATCCGCTTTTGTAAGATACTTTTCTTGGAACATAGTATCAGCAGGAAGTGGTCCTATGATGTTTATACCTTGAGCGCGTAACTCAGTAAAGGTTGGAATAATAGTCTCAAGCTCTTCAGTGCCTAAATGACCATCTTCACCTGCGTGAGGATTTAAACCTGCGCTTATGATACATGGTTTTTCAATACCAAATTTAGTTTTTAAATCGTGGTTTAAGATAGTTACAACTTCTGTAAGTAACTTTGGAGTAATGTGACTACTTACCTCTTTAAGTGGTAGATGAGTGGTAGCTAGAGCTACATTTAGCTTATCACAACCTAGCATCATGACTACGCGCTTAGTGTGGGTGCGCTCTTGGAAATATTCAGTGTGACCTGTAAATTCAAGACCAGTATCTGCAATCACCGCTTTACTAATCGGACCTGTTACTATACCTTGAAATTCACCACTTACAGATTTATCTGAAGCTATATCTAAACAATTGAGTACGTACTTAGCATTACGAGTATCTAATTTGCCAGGAATAGAATCACAACCTAAAGGTACATCTAAAATGGTTAAACTGCCTTTTTGCTGTGGTTCAAAGTTATTTTCATCGTAGTCTTTGAATTGAACTGAAGTATCAAATAGGCTTACTCTTTGTTTAATTAACTCTTTTGAAGCAACTAGCACTAACTGAGTATCTTTAAGCTCGAGTTTTGATACATAGTACATTAACTCAGGACCTACCCCTGAAGGCTCTCCAGGAGTAATAGCTAATCTTTTTTTCATATGCTGTAACTAATCAATATAAACGCTGTCTTTAGATCTCTCTTGGCTATTGTGATCGTCAGCTTGAATAAATGGTTTATTCTCTTGCTTTGGAGCTTGATCGATGTTTACACCTGCATTAAGTAAAACAGGATCTAATACATGGATATAAGCCATTTCTCTAAGTTCACGCTCCCAGGCAATTACAGCTTCTGTAAATTCTCTTTCAAAGATAATTTCATTAGCTTTTTCTTTGTAAGCATCCATAGAGTCAGTATCAACTTTAACATCGTTAAGCTTGATTAGGTGCCAGCCAAAAGAGGACTTTATAGGAGCACTTATTTGACCAATCTTTAAAGCTTCAACACCACGAGCAAAGCCTGGATCATAAACTTGTAGTGGAGCGTAACCTAAATCACCACCATTTACAGCAGAGCCTGGATCTTCTGAATACTTTTTAGCAGCCTGAGCAAAGGTTAAGACACCTGATTTAATCTGCTGGGCAATGCTTAAAATCTTAGCTTTTGCAGCTTCATCAGAGAAGATAATGGAGGTCTTAATTAGAATATGAGATGCATCATAAGTTTTAATAGGGGTAATAGCGTTGGTAGTTACATCGATAACTTTGATAACGTGCATACCGATATTTGATCTAAAAGGACCTACTACGTCTCCAGGATGTGCATTTACAATTGCAGGTAAGAAAGGTAGTGGAATTGCAGTTTCTTGTACATAACCTAAATCAGCAGATTGCTCGCTGGTGGCATATTTTGCTGCAATCTCCTCGATATTAGCTCCGTTTCTAATTTTAGCAACAGCACTTCTTGCTACATTTTGAATTCTAAAGTACTCATCATCAGATGGGTGAGAGGAGAATGGAATAATCACCTGTGCAATGTGGTACATAGGCTCCACACCGCCACGCTCTTTTAAGGCATTAGCTAAGGTAGTAATTTCAGAATCTGAAATTCTAACGCGTTGTCTTACAGAGGATTTACGAACTTCATTGATGATGTATTCTTCTTTAAACTTTTCACGAGCGTAAGCTAAGCCTTTATCACTGCCGTATTTTTTTAAGATATTCTCTGTGGAGGTGTTATTACGTAGAGCCATCTGCTCTAAAGATGAGTCTAATTGCATATCGGTCATTTCAAAACCGTTATTAGCAGCAAGTTGCAAGATTAGAGAGCGGGTAATTAAAGTCTGTAAAGCCTGCTTTCTTGCTGTAATCTCATCCACATTTGCCCCGTGGGACTTGTAACGAGAAAGTAACTGTGCGGTTTGATCGTTTAAGCTACTTTCTAAAATAATATTGTCGTTTACAACAGCTGCAGTGTTATCAAGTTGCTCTTCAGCTGCTATAGCTGTTTGCATAGTGCACAGTGGAATTAAGCCTACAAGTGCGTATTTTTTTAAAACATTTGCTAATTTCATTTGTTATACCTTATGCAATAAAATCTGTTATCTATTTAAATTAGTTAAATCGGTTGATGGAATATAGTGGGTACTTGTACTATTAGGATTTGAAATACCCTTAGCTTCCATAGTGTATAAGCCTTTTAATTCAAATCTTATACCAGTAAATTTCTTATCTTTATGGGTCATGTTACCCCAATCCATTTCCATGTAGTTTTCATGTACAAAGGCAATGGAGTAACAGCAGTCCTCATATTTTAGACCAAACTTTGTGTCAATATTGTAAGACTGTTTTAAATCCATGTATTTTGCAGCAATAATAGACCAACTATTTGATAATGGAATAGTTGCTTCTAAACCTAATTGTTGCAAATCAATATCAGGATCGTCACTCTTTTTATTTACAATGTAGTTACCGTTTCTATAGTAACGATAAGAAATACCTAAATTGTAGCTATTAGGACTATTGTAGTGTAGGGAAGTATTAAAACAATAGAATTCACCTTTGTAATGATCATAGCGTGTGTCAGCATGGAAGGTAATTTCGTCAAATGGCACAGCATCAATCATTAGCTCTAAAGGAGATCTTCTTTGTCTTTCTTCTTCAGTTGGTCTTAATTTAACTCGCTGAGTACGAATGTCGTAACGCTGAGCTACGCTTGCTTTAATTACTTCGCGATCATGTAAATCTAGCAATTTACTAGTTAGACCTAGAGTAAAGGAGTTCTGATCGGCGATTCTATCGATACCTGCATAGCGATGACTTGAGAATAAAGTATAGTAATCGTCGTATCTTTCAGTGGTGTCATAAAGACCAATATTACTCTGATCTCTGTATGGTATGTATTGATACTTAATTTCAGGCTCTAAAGTTTGAGTATGGTTCATGTCTAATACTTTACGCTCTAAAGTAGTTTTACCACTAGCTTCAAACAAGAATAAAGCTCTAGTTACATTATTATCATACTTATCATAGCCTAAGCGTTCATAGTAACTGTCAGGCATGTATTTTAGGTCACTTTGAGTATAGTGAGTTAAAAAGCCTGTCAAACCTACACTAGCTGATGAGCCGTAGGCATCATATGCTAAATACTTTACAGCTGGCTCAAGATGGAGTCTATTGATGTTCACATCTTTATTCTCCACCATCTTATCTAAGTTAAATCTAGTAATTTCACTATCAACACTGTAAGTAAGACTGTTGTAAGTATCCGTATAGTTAAATTTTAACTGCGGCATCATCGCAAACGGTCTGAAAGTAGAGAAGTTAGTTTTAGAAAACATGTTGTGATATTTTCTAACTTCAAAGGTTGCACGATATAGCTTCTGATCGTAGATGGCTTTTACAGTTTGTAATAAGCTTGAGTCTGTTACGGCAGCATCTTTTTGACTGATATCGGTAAGATAGGTGTAGTCATTGTTTCTAACTTTAGAGAAATCTACCATGACATTTAAGTCGTTATCAAGGAAGAAAGCTCTTTGTTTGATATTAAAGAACCAACGCTTTTTTTCGTCAGAATCATTTACCCATTCAGGATCATCAGGAAGATAAGTTACATTTAAGGTGCCGTTGTAATTCTTAAATGGCATATATCTAAATTCAGCATTATAGATATTCTTATGATCAGCATCATATTCAGGGGTCAAGGTTAGATCATAATTAGGCGCTAAATTTAAATAAATTGGCAAAGCACCTTCAAAACCACCGTCAGTGGTATAACCTACAGCTGGATGTAAGATACCAGAGCGACGTTCATTAGTAATAGGGAATACTGCATATGGAGTGTAGAATACAGGTACATCACCAATAAAGAGTACATCGTTCCAACTATCACCAAAAGAGTCTCCTTCTTGCATTTCTACAGTTGAAGACCAAAGATGCCAGGAGCGTCTTTCAATAGGACAAGTAGAGATAGTAGCTTTTTTAAAGATCTTATGTTTTTTCTTGTCGTCGTTAACTAAACTTTTAGCAGTTCCGTTTAAAAGAGAGCCGTTAAACTGATAGTTAGACTCACCTAAAGAAATAACTTTTGTTTCAACATTAGTTACTACATCTTCTTCTGTAGTAACTGTGTACTCACCGCTACTTAAACGAGAGTTTTTACCTTTGGTGGTAATAGTCTTAGTTTTAGCTGAATACACTGCTGTATCTGAGGTGATTTTTTTATCACCTTGTTCAATAGCTACATTTCCTGTGTAGGTTAGTTTCTGACTCTTTTTGTCGGTTAAAGAGCCGTGTACAGCATCGGCAGTAACAGTAATAGGTTCTTTATTAGCATCATAAATCTTTGGCTCTCTGTAGGATGGTGTTCCATAAAAACACTCATTTTTAGCTATAAAAGTTAAATTTGGAGCTTTTTGCCAAGGATCTTGACTTAACTTTGTCACAAGACGCATAGGAAAGGTAGATACGTCAGCAACCTTAGTGTTTTTAAGGTACTTTTTACTAGTATCTGACTGCATTCTAAGTACGGTTTTAGCTGCAAAGATACTAAGCTCTTCAGGATCAATTTTATCGTCGTCTTGGACAATTGTTGTAGATACTTTTAGACCGTCAGTATTGGTAGTGGTATTGTCTTGAGCTTTATTATTTTTGTTGTTTTCGGCTACGGTATTATCAGCAAAAGCATTATTGCCAATAGCAATTGCTAAAGCTACAGCTAAAGCCATTTTTGAAATTGAGAGCATCCTTGCTTTTTTCAAGGTTGTATTCCTATTTATTCTTCTTCATCTGGGATGTTGTACTTTACAAGATCTTTTGAATCTAGAAGTTCAGCATCGTCATCTTCTGTAATGGATTTGCCTTTAAG
>JAEWPL010000175.1 GCA_023460615.1 Pseudomonadota bacterium
ATAGAGGACATAGAATTTCGACAGACCATAAAGAACGCCCTTGACAATACGAAAGGGAAGCATGGACGCAGAACCATTCTGCAAGAAGAACTGAGTATTGATGATATCCTAATAGCAGAAAATAAGACAGCATTGAAAGAAACCATCTTGGTTGCCCTAAACAACATGGAGCATGAATACGAGACTGCTTACATCAAGGCTGCACTTTTGCGCACCAACCACCTTGATTCAAAGACATCTTTCGCCACTTTCCTGCGTGCTGTAAATCATTTCTCTGGTCGAGAATACAAGTACGACCCAGCCCAAAGGGTTGATTCGTTCATCACAATCAATCATAAAAAGTTTGCTGTGTCAAGTAGCTCTAAGTGGCAACGTGCGAGAAGAGTTATTTCGGGGTTGGTTGAGGGGTTTGAGAAAATAGAATAAGTGATTTCATGTAAACATCTATGTCGTAGACATAAGATATAGCCCTTTCTCTTATTTTAGAAGTAATATTGTTTTTTGGAGTCAAATTGCTCCATGACCCGAAAATATTCCTCCAAAAGGAGTGAGTTTCTCAGATTTAATTTGTATTTTTGCCATGTCTATCGTTGAATTCTCTTGTTTGTTTTGCAACACTAAGACTAGTGAATTCTTCGACATGACAAAATTCTGGGTCGCTCGGCTCTGCCGCTTGGCTTGTCCAAGAACTTTTTGTTGCTCAGGTACTTAAAAAGTTTAAGTTATAATAGTGTTGCGGAATTAAGGAATTGTTGAATCAGTAGTTAAAATAAGCAATGATGGCTAAATGTATTAAAGCAGCATTATTGATGCTGATAAGTGTCCTATTGGTAGGTTGTGACAAAGACGAACCTATTGACAAAGTTGAGATAATTAAAATGTATGTGTCTGCCGAAACAGGCACGTACACACCTTGGGGAAGTGAAGTACCTGTGGAGTGTATGCTTGTGAAAGAAGATGGTGATTTGGAATATTCCCATCTTGCCTTTGGCGGCATTCAGGGATTTGATTATGTACGCGGACATGAATATGAGTTGGAAGTACGCAAAACGACACTTGCCAATCCACCGGCTGACGGCTCGAATATAGCTTATGAGCTTCTTAAAATCATAAATGATATTCCTCCTGTTACTCCAAAACCGGAAGAACTGCCCGAGGAGGCTAAGTTTAAGCTGAAGATGGTGCAACTTGTTCCATTTATGGATTTGGACACCCCGTTGGCTGCTCCTTTTGATTTTATAACATTTAGAATACTCAATCATAGAGACGAATACTCATTCCCCGTCACACCGGACTTCTTAAAATACTATGACTTGATTGAAATGTCTTCTCCGCTTTTACCTGATACTTATTGCGTTTACAGATATAGTACAGATGGGAACAGGACGGAGAAAAGTTTTACTCCCCAATGGGGTTCTTATTTTTACGAGAAAACAGATTTCCCGATTTGTCTTCAAGGCTATAAAGATGGAAAGCTGATATATGAGTATTCAACGACTCTGGTCATGCGTGAACGTGACTTCCTTGGAGTGGACTGGAAGAATGGTAGTATTGCTCTTGCCAACCCTAAGACTAATTGTATATATAATGTCCTTGATACCCGTTATGAGTTTCTATTGACAGATACTCAAAAAGTCAATGGTACTTGTTATATAAAGATACAAGTACCTAATTCTTCGCATCTTGCTGATGCTGAATACCTCAAAACGCAAGAAGAGGCACTAAAATGGCTGCTAAAAAAGCATCTAGGAGGAAAGTCTTCACTAACCGCATCTGATTTCAAGACACTTCCCAAAGGTGCGGATGTGGTGGAAACTTATGAGAATAAGACTACACGTGTGGCAATAGTCCACCAAAATGCGGATGACTTGCATGAAGAATGCTACTATGCCATAGCCGAATCCAAGTAAACTATTTGTTGACTTCATAAAATGAGTAAAAAGTACCATTTTTGACAATGGAATGGTACGGCAAGTTCTCAGTCGAGTAAGTGGAGGGAATTTCACCCTCCCTTCTCTCGGAACCGTGCTTGACAGTCTCCGATCACACGGCTCTTCGTACTTAACTCTTTTGTGTATTAGTTTAAATTCTTTAACCTAGTAGTCTGTTAAGTCCATATTATTTTTTTTATTAAATATTTTTGACTTGGTACATTCAGGACGAATTCTTCCGATTCCCTATCCACCTTGGATAGTTTCTCTTTAGACAACACATATATGCAGTTAATCGCCAGTCGGTTAGCTGCTATTTTTCAACGAGCGAGAGCGGCCTATTCGCCACCGATGGAGGAGCGGTTTGCATCGCTTGCCTCCAAGTAGGTGCTTACAATGTCACGCATGGTGAACTGCCCCAAGCCTGTTGTTGCCCAATGGTTAAGGGCATTGATTGCCGTCTTTCTTGTCTGTGTGTATTCGCTGTCTTTCATAATGATGTTGTTTTGAGGTTGCTAAAAAAGTTTGATACATATCCAGATGGTGATTTCCACAAGGACAATTGCCCAACTTATAAAAGCCAAGCCGAACATCCAGGCATAGGTGCGACCATTGAA
>JAEWPL010000176.1 GCA_023460615.1 Pseudomonadota bacterium
CTCACACTTGTGCAATGGGCTCTTACAACAATGCTTACGCCTTTAAGATGATGACTAAGTTTAAAAAAGCAAATTTAAACTTTATTGTCTGCCCAACAGAAAACTGCTACCTACAAGGTCGTTATGATACTTATCCAAAACGTCGTGGCATTAGCCGTGTGGATGAGCTTACTGAAAATGGCTTGAACGTATCTTTTGCTCAGGACTCAATTTCAGATCCTTGGTATCCATTAGGTAATGGCAACTTAATGCATCAATTAGATTTTGGTTTACATCTATCTCACATGATGAGTGTTGAGCAAATCAATAATTCACTAAAGTTTGTTACCTACAATGGAGCTAAAACTTTATGTGTTAAAGATTACGGCTTTAAAGTTGGTAATAGCGCAAACTTTGTAGTGCTAAATGAAGACAATGCTTTTGATGCAGTACGCAATACAGCTTCTACTATCTTAAGTGTACGTAATGGCAACATCATTATGCAAAAAGAGCCAGAGAAAGTATTAACAACATATAAGTTTTAGGACACTATCATGAGCATTATGCATCATTTAACTAGAGTAGAATTTGAAAACAATTCTGATAAAGTAGTCGTTTTACCAATAGGATCAACAGAACAACACGGTCCACATTTACCCCTTGGTGTAGATTCTTATATTGCTGAAGACATCGCAAAGCATTTAGCTAAAGTAACAGATGTTATCATTGCACCAACTATTACTTATGGTTACAAATCAAAACCACTATCAGGTGGTGGTCCTTTATTTAAAGGTACTATCGATTTAAATGGTGAAACACTAATTCATTTAGTAACCGACATCCTCTGTGAATTTGCCCGTGACGGTTTTAATAAAATCTTTATTGAAAACGCTCACTTTGAAAACCAGGCTTTTATTGAGGAAGCTATGGATTTGGCAACAGCACAATTCCCAAAGTTAAAGGTTGTTCAATCTAACTGGTGGGATGTGTTAGATCAAAAGACTGTCGATGAGATCTTTAAAGATGTTCCATTCCCAGGCTGGGCTCTTGAGCATGCTGCTATTACTGAAACCTCTTTAATGATGTACCTAGAGCCTGATTTAGTTCGTACTGAACTTATGCCAACTGAAGTTAAAGCACAAGCACTACCTTATTCAGTGTATCCAGCACGTCACGATTTAGTACCAGATTGTGGTGTGTTAGCATCGCCTGTAGGCTCTACTAAAGAGAAAGGTAAATTGATTGTTGATAAAGCTATAGAAGGCTTTATTAAGATCTTCAAAAAAGAATTTAACTAAAAGGTTTTGCTATGGAAAACTATGTAATCACTATCTCCAGACAATTTGGAAGCTTAGGTAGACCTATTGCCCAAAAAGTTGCCCACAAGCTTAATATTGATTATTACGATAGAGATCTTATTGAAAAAGCAGCTTCAATTCTAAATGAGGATATGCGCTCTATAAGTCCTTTAGACGAGACTATTAAGCTACCTTTTGCCAACGCTCTCTTCCCTTTAGGTATTGGTACTGGCTCTATGCACAGAAGATTATTTAAAGTTCAGGAGAACTTAATTCACGAGTGCGTGCAAAAGAGCAACTGCGTAATTGTAGGACGTTGTGCTGACTTTATCCTAAAAGACTATAAAAGACGTTTTAACGTCATGATCTATGCTCCTTTTGAGGAAAGAGTTAAAAACGCAGTAAATGAATTACGCATTCCAGAATACGAAGTTGAGGATTATGTAAAAGAAATTGATAAGGCTAGAGATTCTTATCATAAGTATTTTACTAATGAAAGGCTTGATACTATCAACAATCGTGACTTACTCATTGACTCCTCTACTATGAGTCAAGATGATATTGCTGAATTTATTATTTCTGCTGCACGTAAGAAATTAAACTTCTAGAAAGATTTATTATCAAGGCAATGTCTAAGGCTTAAACAACTTATCTTGATATTGCTCTTGAAACAAATGCTTACAAAGCCTTACAACAGGCATTAATTGCGGTATTGCTCTGCGGAGAATACTTAGGAAAGCTGGATGAGTCTGGCTTTCCTTATTTTTAAGGTATGGAAATATAAGAGTTCAGCAAGACTTGCGACCAAAGCATTCGCATTTATAAGTTACGCTACGGTTTTTATAAAATGCTGATAAATTTCATCAGATATATACTTTTCTAGCCCCAATTTTTGTTCTGTGTTTAGCAATTCTCCAACGCTAACATTTTTAGTGCACTTGTTAATATCCAATCTTTGAAGTACTTTCTTGGTATATGGTCGTTTTGAATCCTTGAATGATATGCTCAACAAGAACTGTTGCACTTTTTCACTATTCAACAACAACATGCAAGTATAGGCATCATTATAATTATCGAAAGATAAAAAATAGGAGGTGTCATCTACCATGACTGAATGAGATATTTCAGATTCATTATAGATAAGTGAGAATAATGGCTTTTTATAAAATCCTGAAACTCCAACTTTATATGGAGCATAAGAATAATCACCTACTCCAAACATACTAAAATCAGGAGCACCGTTATATATGCTACTCTTTCTAGCCTCAAATAAGTCTTTATTCTTTTGGAGATACTTCCAAGTTAATGGGGCTAATTCTCGTATATAAGCAGTTTCTTCTCTCGTCTTTTTTTGCGTTACGATTACAAATTTTTGAAAGGACGATTTAATAATAGGTTTCTTAAAAGAACTACTTTTCATCAAAGGAAATACTAATGTATGTTCTAAAGAAACTGTTTCTTTATTTTTATTAACGAAGAGATCTTCCTTACTATAAGACAATTCCATTACTTTAGCACAATCATGCTTTACACCTTGTCTCCACTCTATTGAACAATTTCCTTCCAAATCAACAATATTTTCACTATTGGTTCTAAGTTTACCGTTTTCAAATAAAACTTCACTCTTCAATTCTTCTGGAGCATCAATATCATAAATGCCACAGCTTCTTACATAATTTCCACTTTCAGATAATTTGATATATAAAAGACATGCTGAAGCTGAAATTCCAAAAACCTTTGACGCGTTAAAATTAAACATCTTAACGCAATCAACAGAAATATTGTTTCTATCTATTTCTTGCAAAATATTTCGTGCAACTGATGTTTTGCACAACATTGCAATAGAAACTTTTTTACCAACAGACTTTTTTAGCAGTTTAAAAATGATGTACTCGCAAATATCAAAATTACTAGCTCCTGTTATTGCATCAGTACCAGTTAATCTCTTGATATTTTCTTTCTTTGGAAGATTGAAATTTAATTCTGAGTTGGTTGCCCAAGGTGGATTTCCAATAAACAACAACTGCCTATCGTCTATAAATTCATCAATATCGTAATCAAAAAAATTATCATTTATAACTTGAAGTCTTTTATCAGAAATTCGCTTGCTACATAAGGCACAATATTCCTTATTTATTTCTAATCCATATGCATTTTCAACATTATGAAAAGAATTAAGCGACGCAGACAAAAAGTTACCGAGCCCTGAAGTTGGCTCTACAATCACATGAGGATCCTCTTTTAAGACATCTCTTAAAAGCTTGCAAACAATTTCAGTAAATTCATTAGGAGTTTGATAATCACCAAATTCCTTTCTTAAATCATTGCCATTCATAATTTAAAACACCATTTACTGTATTTTCTAAAGAGATCACTCTTGTGTATTGTAATCTCCATTGCAA
>JAEWPL010000177.1 GCA_023460615.1 Pseudomonadota bacterium
TTGTGCGATAACCTTCTATGATAAGGATGATAACCCACTACCAAGCCGTGTAGTTTCAGATATCTATCCTGGCTTTGCTGATCAATTAGTAGAGGAGTTCTCTGAATATAATCAACAAGCTCCTGAAATTGTAAAAGCCAAATAGTAAGAAACAAAATTTATTTAAATTTTAATTTACCCAATAAAAAACCTAGCGATTAAGCTAGGTTTTTTTTGTTGGTATTAAAGCTGTTATTCAGCTTGTTTTAATGGTTTCTTACCAAATAACATCATTAAGATAAAGCAGAATACTGCAATAACACCACCTGTAATATTTGCAATTGAAATATCTACACCAAAGCCCATGTTTGGCTCATAAATAATGTAGCTTACAGAAATTGCGGTAATGAAGGTTGCTGGGATGGTACAAATCCAGTGGAACTTATTTTGTCTGTATAAGTAAACTGCAGCTGACCATAGCATGATAGCAGCTAGAGTTTGGTTAGACCATCCGAAGTATCTCCAAATGATATTAAAATCAACGGTTGATAGAATAATACCAATTACGAATACAGGAACTGCGATAGCTAGACGTTTTGCTGGCTTTACTTGTGGTAAGTGAAGTGCTTCAGCGATAGTTAAACGAGCAGCTCTAAAGGCAGTATCACCAGAGGTAATAGGTAGAATTACTACACCTAAGATTGCAAGAATACCACCTACAGTACCCATTAGAGCAATACAGCTTTCAAATACTACGTTACTTGCAGTACCTGCTTTAATTGAAGCTGCTAAAGCTTGAGCCTCTGGATAGAAGGTCATACCTACGGTACACCATACTAAGCCTATGAAACCTTCAGCTACCATTGCGCCATAGAAAACCATGCGACCTTCTTTCTCATTCTCAATACAACGAGCCATTAGAGGAGATTGAGTTGAGTGGAAGCCTGATAGCGCACCACAGGCAATAGTAATAAATACTAGAGGCCAAATAGGTAAGTTATTAGGATTTGGGTTTGACTCAAAAGAAGCCCAATTGTAGAACTGATCTGGCATGTGATAGAACAAGCCTACAGTTACACCTACAGCCATGATGATTAGTAAGGCTCCAAAGATTGGGTATATACGACCAATGATCTTATCAATAGGAATAATGGTTGCTAGGAAGTAGTATGCAAAGATGATAGCAATCCAAATCCAGAATAGAGTCTTACCCTCAAATACGATGTCACAGTATTCTTGAAGTGGGCCTGCAGTGATCTTTTGTAGTAAGCCTGCTGGAGCGGTTGCGAATACCACACCAACTAATAGTAATAGAACTGTTGCAAACACGCGCATTACGTATTTTGCTTTGTTACCTAGAGTATAGCCTACAACATCAGGAACGTTAGCACCATTGTAGCGAACTGACATCATGCCTGAGAAATAGTCATGAACTGCACCTGCGAAGATGGTACCAAACACAATCCATAGTAAAGCTGTTGGACCGTATAAAGCGCCCATGATAGGACCAAATACAGGACCTACACCTGCAATATTTAAAAGCTGGATTAACCATAGTTTCCATTTAGGCATGGCCACAAAGTCAACACCGTCGCTCTTTGAAACGGCAGGGGTATTTCTTTCTAGATTTGGAACGAAGATTTTTTCCACAATCCTACCATAGATTAGATATCCTAGTACCAAAGCAATGGTAGCTAGAATAAACCACATGTAGTTAGGCATAATTAACTCCTTAGTTTTGTTAGTTATGTTTCTATATTAAATAGGTATCTTTCTGAAAAATATGTGATTTGTGTAAATTTTGAAATTTCGTTGCAAAGTTATTGATTAGTTTTTGAGAGTAATCACAAAATCTAGTTGTGATTTAGGCTTTGTAAGTATGCAAAGGAATGACACATAAGGAATTTAAAGAATTTTATTCGCTTTGAGGGAGAAGCTTTTAGTGGATAAAAGATTGAGAGAGGAAACTTATCAAGACTTTTAGTAAAAAAGAACCTCACCACTTAAGGTGAGGCAGTAACAATCTTGGAAAAAATTATAAAGCTAAGCCAAAACTGTATAACCAGTATTGCAGCAAGCTTTAAAACAGAAATATTATATTCTAAAATGTGAAAAACGAAGGTGATCATGATCACTATTTATTTTTGAAAATTTGAATAATTATCTTTAAGAGAAGATTTATTGTTAATAAATTGTAAATTTAATGTGATGCAAGTTGTGCTAGTTGTTTTTTTAGTTTTCGATTAAAGATTTAAAAGATCTTGCCGTATATAAGATATAAGCATAATAAAAAATTATAATCTTTGAGAGAAACAGTATGGCTTTATTTCTTACTAATACGGCATTGCAAAGTTGTACTAGGTATATGTCTAATATAACTAGTAGCCTTAATACTGTTTATAAAAGATTAGCCTCAGGTAAAAGAATTAACTCTGCAAAAGATGATCCAGCTGGTTTTCAAATTGCCAATCGCTTAACAAGTCAAATCAATGGTTACAAACAAGGTAACCGCAATCTTAATGATGGTTTATCTTACGCACAAGCAGCTGAAGGTGCCCTAGACGAAACTGTAAATATGTTACAGCGAATTCGTGTGTTAGCAATACAAGCTGCAAATGGTACCTATGATGATGGATCTCGTAGTGCTATCAATGCCGAAGTAGAACAACTATCTCTTGAGATCACAAGAATTGCTAAAAAAACTAATTATGCTGGGATCCCTTTATTAAGTGGTGGCTCTAAAGGTGTACTAATTCAGTGTTCAGGTCAGGCTAATGACACCATAGAAATCCCTTGTTTTTCATCTGGTTTCACTGTATCAGGACTTGCTTCTTATTTAAATGCAGGCTCAAGTAGCTTTTTTGAAACTACAGCTGATGGTGAATTTAGATTTAGCTTGTCTACAGCTCAAAATGCTCAAGATGTGTTAGCTAATATTGATCAATTTATTAACGCAGTTACTGCTTATCAAGGTACTTTAGGTGGTGTTCAAAATAGATTTGAATCTGCAATTAGATTAAATGATGTAATGGCAGAGAATTTATCTGATGCTCGTTCAAGAATTGAAGATACTGATTATGCTGAGGAAGCAGCTAATTTAGCTAAACTAAACATCCAACAACAAGTCTGTGCCATGATGATGAAGCAAGCTGCTCAAAGCAAAAATATCATTTTACAGTTGTTACAAAACTAAATTTAATCAGGGGCTACGCATGAAATTTTAACAATAAATTGTGTTAACCAAAGCTCATAGCAGCAAAGTGTTCTTTAAAAAATCAATCGCAAAAGCGCATACAATTTAGATCTATTAATTCATTTCCTCTTT
>JAEWPL010000178.1 GCA_023460615.1 Pseudomonadota bacterium
AAAGACATCAGTCCAAAAGCAAACTTTTCTTTAAATGCAATCTATGACACTTTTTTATGGTTAAAAGAGTCTAGAGTAGCTCTACCTACCTTTTGTGTAGATGAACCTGCGGTGCCATTATTGCTGTCAAAAAAGAAGAATCTTTTCAAACTATTCTTGTCAGATATAGGTCTACTTGCTGCTTTGTACGGAAAAGACATTCAATTAAGTATCTTAAAAGAAGAGTTAAATATCAACTTTGGAGCAATTTACGAGAATGCGGTAGCTCAGGAATTACAAGCACATGGCTATGATCTTTACTATTTTTGCTCGAAAAAACAAGGTGAATTAGATTTTGTCATTGAAGAAAAAGGAAAAGTGGTACCAATTGAAGTGAAATCAGGAAAAGACTACCACCGCCATAATGCTTTATCTAATGTGATGAAAAATCCTAATTACCAAATTGAAAAAGCTTATGTCTTGTACAACGGTAATCTTAAAGTTGAGAATTTAGAAGACAAAATATTAAGCGATGATAGTAAAGAGAAAAAATCAAAAAGAATCGTATACCTGCCTATATACATGACGATGTTTCTAGACAAAACACAGCTAGGAACAGATCTTATCTACAAAGTAGATATCGACTCCTTAAATAAGTATGTAGGTGCTTAATTTTAGTAATTTTTTCCTATACATAATCTGCGCAATCTACTTGTAAACATTGTACAATATGCAAAACGTAAATTATTTTGATTTATAAGTGTCAAATTATGTTCAAGAAGTTATCTTTACTTAGTGTTTTACTATCAACTTTAACCCTATCTACAGCTAATGCCACCAATGTTTATCCTTTAAATGGTAACAATGTGGTAGGTGAGGAGCATGTTTATAAGACAGATCCTAATGGCACCACTACTTTAGAATATGTAGCTGCTGAATATCATTTAGGTTTATCTAATATGATTGAGGCTAATCCAAATGTTGATCCTATCGTACCTACCAAAGGTGTAAGTTTAATTGTTCCTACAAAATTGATATTACCAAGAACTGTGCATGAAGGTATTGTCATCAATTCTGCTGAAATGAGACTATATTATTTTAGGGGCAATACTGTTGAAGTTTATCCTGTTGGTATTGGTCAGCTTGGTAAAGATACCCCATTAAGATGGGTAACCAAAGTTGAGCGTAAAAAGGATGGTCCTACTTGGACCCCAACTGCTAAAATGAGAGCTGAGTATGCTGCACAAGGAGAGTACCTACCAGCTGTAGTTCCAGCAGGTCCAGATAACCCTATGGGACTATATGCTATGTACATAGGTAAGCTATACGCTATTCATGGAACTAATGCCGATTTTGGTATTGGTCTTCGTGTAAGCCATGGTTGTGTAAGACTTCGTAACAACGACAATGAGGAATTATTCCACAAGGTTCCTGTTGGCACTAGAGTAGAGTTCATCAATGAGCCTATCAAATACTCTAAAGAGCCAAATGGTGATATTTATATTGAAGTGCATCAACCTCTATCAAGAACTCTTTCAGAGTTTGAGGATGTAGATGCGAATGTTCCATTTAACTTTACTCAAGATCAATTAGAGTTCTTTGAAGATCCAAATATTGATAAGGAAATTCTAGAGCGCGCTTTAAAAGAGCGTAGTGGTAGACCTGTATTATTAAATCCACCAAAGATTTAGTTTAATGAGAAGAAGCCTACTTTCAGTTATCAGTGCCATAGCGCTTTTTCATGCATCAAGTGCTATAGCTATTGATAATTTAGATAGTAATTACGTAGATCCTCGCTTTGGGAGAGCTAAGTCAAATTTATATGATTTAGTCAATGAAAAGCCTGAAGCGGAGATGATGTTTTGGCTTAAAGATTCCTTATTTAATTTAAACGAAGTATCTGATAAAGATTTAGTCAGAGCCTTATACCAAAATTACACAAAATCAGTAGCCCCACCTTTAAACGTTACTAATTTAAGTGCAGAGCACAAGCAATTTGTGGACGTGAACACTTTAAGTTTATTAACGTATCTTTTTAAACATTATTTTGATGATAAGCAAAATTACATTATTCCATTTGTAGTGAATAATGATCATCGTCAAAGTAGAGGTTATGCTCATTTAGTAAAAAATAATCTTACTTGCAATGGCATGACACCACTTGAGGCAAAATTAAAGCAAAAGTGTAATTTAAAAGAAGATGACTTTGGTTTTTTGCAAATCAATTATCAAAAAACACTAGGCTTATCTTTAGCAAAGTTTCAGTTAAAACAAATTCTTGATAATGGAATTAACGAAGCTTATTCCCACAAGTTATTAAAATCTTTACCTAATCTGTTAGGTTTTACTACTAACGTAAGTGATAAAGGATTTGAAGCGCCTTTATCAAGTCTTGATAAAAACTTATATAGCAAGACTTTAAAACAAAAGCTTAATGTAAATACTACTTTAGAAAAGTTAAAGGTTAGTTGTACTCTAGAGCAAAGCCAAAATTGTGAACTATATTTTGGTGGTGAAAATACAAATAAACTATTTGTAAAAAACACTAATGATCCGCTAAAGCGAGAACAAAAAATCACCTTTGACAATATTCAAGTTTTATTTGATAAAGACTCAAACACTTACTTAAATCTTAGAAATACCATTCTGTCAAATAGTAGCTTTATAAACTACGGCTTTTATACATTAGCAGAGCTTAATGTATTAAAGGATTTAGGCTACAAGCTTGATACAGAGAATTTTGTAGGTACTGGTATCTATCAAAGTGGTACTAACAATGAGTTGTTATCTCATGACATAAAACAGGGATTTTATGCTTTTTCAGATACTACTCATGAGTATCAATCAGACAAGCCTTCTAAAATACCTTTAAGTATTGGTACTCACGTTTATGGTAATTATAACGAGGTGTTTCAAAACTCTAATATTGCAAGTATAGGTTTTGCTAGTGTAGGTATTAGAGTAGATGGTTCTTACAATAATATTGTAGTGCCAAAGAATACCACCATCATTGAAAATGGTTTTAACTCCTCAGGCATAGCCTTTACTTATGGTAGAGATAATACGCTTGATATTGAAGGTAATGTAGAAGCTACCTCAGATGAAGGAGTGGCTTTACGCTTTGATTTTGGCTCTAATGCTTTATCAGATTTAGCAGAGTATCGTGGCTCCTATAGACGGGTTAAAACTTACGATTACTTTAATGGCAAGTTAGATAAAGACAAGGCAAATTGCTTTGACGTTCCACTAGAATTACAAGGTCCACTAGTTAAAGAAGTTAACTTAAAAGGTAAACTGTCATCAAAGCGTAATGCTATTTATATTGATGCTAGCGCACACGTCAAAAAGATTAACTTCTACGATAAAGCTAAAGTTGTAGGTAATATCCTTTCAAGATGGAATCCTTACTATAATTATCAGGAAAAAGTCTTTTACGCCTCCCCACGAAATGGTGTGATGTTAGATGGTAAGCTAGTTTTTGATAACATCAAACATAACTATATCTATCAGCAACAAAAAGCTTTAGAAAATGAACTTAAAACCAAACTTATTTTTGGTGTTAAAGAAAAGAATTTAAAAAAGCATTATGCACCACTATTAAGTTATGATGCAGACGAGAAAGCTAATATTAGTGTTGAAGGTAATATCATTGGTAATAGCTTTGATATGTCTTCCTTTGGTGGTCACACTCATATTGATGGTTATATTAATGTTAACCGTTTGTATATTGCAAAAAGTGCGGTTTATATCAATTCTCCAACTGGTTATACCAATTACGTAAACAAACTAGATTTAAGACGTTATTCTCAATTAGATTTCTCAAACGGAGTTAAAGACGTCTTTGTAGTAAAGCAAGAAGCTAACATTGATAACAATAGCTTAGTTTGTTTAGACACAGACAAAAACGCTAATCTCATTGATGAGATCTCTTTTATGGGGAATGTAAAGTCAAAAGACGGGATCTTAAATATTGAGCCTGGTTTATCCTATCCTGATATTAAAACATTACAGTCAGATCCTCAAAAGCTCTATGAGCTATTAAGTAATTTTGATATCAACGCTAATAAAATGCTACGACCATATGGCTTAAGCAGTAACTTCCCAAAGCATGTTTGGTATACCCAAGGTGATTTAGGTCGTTCGGTTAGATGTGTAGCAAAAGGTTGCTATCTAGGTGACTTTGTAAAGAGTCTTGCTAAATCTCAAGAGCAATTACCAACTTGGCGTTACATCTTAAGTATTGCAGGTTGTATCTTAATGATTATCGCAACCGCTGTGATCTTTAGAAAAACTAAGCAAGGTCGCTTTGGTTAAAAGAAAGGTAAAGCTTATGCTTTACCTTTCTTGAAATAACTATCTTTTAAGCTTTAAGGTCTTATCAGTTTGTTCATCTGCTCTTCAATAAGATCTTGCTTTTTAAATCTAGAGTATAAGCCTAAAGCCAGCCATATTAGAACTAAGATTGAAATACCTAGTTCCCCAAACTTTGAGTAAATAGTTTGACCTTTGACAGGGTAGAACTTAGTCTCTAGACAAGCTAATTTATTCTCCTCAATGGTTTTTAGCACTTTGCCATTTTCACCAATATAGGCGGTAATACCACTATTAGTTGCTCTAAGCATTGGCTTTTGTAATTCTAAGGTACGCATTCTAGCAATATTTAAATGCTGCATTGGTGCTTTAGTTGGACCAAACCAAGAGTCATTTGAGAGCATGATGATACCTGCGGTATCAAGACTGTCCATACCTCTTATAAGATTTGGAAAAATTGCTTCATAGCAAATAGCAGGAATGAAATTTAAACCTTTTACTTTGATAGGATCTTGTTTTGCATCACCATAGCTAAAGCTTGAATTTGGAATATCAAAGATAGAGCCTAGAGGTCTTAGTAAACTTGCAAATGGAATGATCTCTCCAAAAGGAACTAGAGCGCGTTTGTTGTAAATCTTATGCTCATCAATAGTTTTTTCTTCACCAAACGTCATCATGGAGTTATAGATTTTATTTTGATCTTCGTCTATGGAGAAGATGCCTGTTACTAAAACTTGTTTTGAATCAATAAAGGCAGTATTTAAATCACCAAGAAAATCCTTTTGGAATTGATATACCACAGGTATAGCAGATTCTGGCCAAATCACTACATCAAAGCTCTCTTTGTTTTCCTCAGTTTTATCCCAGTAGGTTGAGAAAACTTCAAAAGCTTTACTGCCGTTATTGCGTACAGATTGCTCAATATTGCCTTGTACCATTAATACTTCAAGGGGATCTTGTTTTTGGGTAAAGGTTATACCTTCAGTCATTAAACCAATACATAAAATTACCGCTGCAATAGGTAGGTAGAGAAACTTTCTTAAAGCAGTAAGCGCAATAGCTGCTGACACAATGTAGACTAAAGCACTAATACCTTTAACTCCTAAAAATGGAGCAAAGTTTTTCAAAGGTCCTTCAATACAAGCATAGCCTGGAATAATCCAAGGAAAACCAGTTAGTACGTAAGTAACGTAAAAGTCACCTAAGATAAAAGCTATTGGTACAAAAAAGCACAAGTAGCTTTCTGTTCTCTTTTTTGCAAAAGCAAATGCTATTACATTAAATACTGCATAAGGTAGAGCAATATAGAAAATACTAAAAACTAAGACAACAAAGTGTGATAACCAAAAGGGAAGTTTTCCAAAATCTTCCATTACAAAGTTAAGCCAGTTAAGACTTACTGTAGAGTAACTTGCAAAGAACAGTATCGTTGTATAAAAAATCCCTTTTTTAGTTTTAATGACACACAAGAGCATCATAAAAAATACTAACCCTATCACAAGGCAAGGCCAGATTTGTAGTGGGGCAATTGAGGCAGAGCATAAAGCTCCAAGTAAGATTGCCTCGATGGCGATACCTAGTTTTGAGGTAGCTAGTCTTAAAAGATTGCTACCTGCTAAATATTTCATTAAAAAAAGGACGATTTTAAACAACATAGTAAGAAATGTTAGTCTTTCTTTGAATCAGAATTTTGTGGTTTAACTTCAATTAAGTGAACTCTTCTGTCACTTACTTTAAGTACTTTAAATGAGAAGTTCTCAATGTCCACACTCTCACCTACTTGAGGAATTTTACCTAGCATGTGGGTAACTAGACCTGCGGTGGTATCCACATCTGCAAGATCTTCAAATTTAGTATTAAAGAATTCATCAAACTCTTCAATTGGGGTAACACCGTCTACAGTGTAGCTTTGACCATCTTTGTTTTTCACAATATTAGGGTGATTTACTTGAGTATCATACTCATCATCAATATCACCTACGATGATCTCAAGAATATCTTCAATAGTTACTAAACCTGAAACCCCACCAAACTCATCTACCACTATGGCGATGTGGAAGCGGTTTTGTTGGAATTCTTTGAGCATGGATTTTACATATTTAGACTCTGGTACGATGACAGGTTGTCTAATAATAGCTTTGATGCCACCCTCTAAAGGTTTTAGGTTAGCTGTATAAGGGATTAAATCTTTAGCAAGTAAAATACCTACAACATGATCTTTATCCTCACTAATTACAGGGTAGCGGGAGTGACCGTGTTGGTAGACTACACTAGCTGCTTCTTCTAAAGTAGCATTGACATTGATAGTTATGATATCAGAATTAGGTATCATGACATCTGATACTCTAAGTCTATTGATATCAAAGATACCTTGGATCATATCCTCAGTTTCTTCATCAATTACATCATTTTCAGAAGCTTCGTGGATAACTTGCTCTAATTCATTCTGATTTGTAGGTTCACTCTTTTTATTAAAAATTCTAGATAAGAATGAACTATGCTCGTCTTCATGAATATCGTTCATGATTTAATTTAACCTCTTATTGTTTGTTATTCGTTGATTTCGTATGGGTTTTTATAGCCAAGTTTTGCAAGTGCTTTAATTTCGTGGCCTTCCATAATTTCAGCTTCATCTTCTTTAATATGATCATAACCTATAAGATGTAAGCAACCGTGAATGATTAAGTGGCAAAAGTGCTCTTCTAAAGTTTTGTGTTGCTCTATGCATTCTTTTTCAAGCACAGCTTTGCAGATGACTAAATCACCAATTAAAGGTAGATCTTCTATTCCTTCAGGCATTTCAAAAGGGAAGGATAGAATATTTGTAGGTCTATCTACATTACGATAATCTCGATTTAACTCGTGAATTTCATCACTATCTACCATTCTGATAGTAAGTTCACTATCTTGAGTGCGTCCACCTTCAGTTAAAGCTGTTTGAGCCCAAAGCTCCATCTTTTCAAGACTAGGATAGTCTGTAAGAGTTTCTTCTGTGGCAATTTGTAAATCGATACTTACTTTCATGCTTGCTCTCCACTTAGCTTTTCTAAAGCTTGTTTCTTTAAAGCTTGTGCCTTGTCATAAGCATCATAAGCATTAACAATAGCTGCTACTACAGGGTGACGTACCACATCTGAGGCCTCAAAGAAGGTAAAGCCAATTTCTTCAATACCTTTTAAAACTTCAATTGCATGCTTAAGTCCAGATCTTACATTTCTTGGTAAGTCAATCTGGCTTGGATCGCCTGTAATTACAGCTTTAGAGTTAAAACCGATACGTGTTAAAAACATCTTCATTTGCTCAACAGTAGTATTTTGAGCCTCATCTAAGATGATGAAAGAATCGTTTAAGGTACGACCACGCATGTAAGCTAAAGGTGCAATCTCAATAATTTGTCTTTCGATGAGTTTTTCAACTTTCTCAAAACCTAACATCTCAAAGAGGGCATCATATAAAGGTCTTAAATAAGGATCGACCTTTTGAGATAGATCACCTGGTAAAAAGCCTAATTTCTCACCAGCTTCTACAGCAGGACGAGTTAGGATAATACGTCTTATCTCATTACGCTCTAAAGCATCAACAGCAGCAGCTACTGCTAGGTAGGTTTTACCAGTACCAGCAGGACCAATACCAAAAGATACGTCATGACCTGAGATTTTACTAATATAGTCAGACTGATTTGAGGTTCTTGCTTTTACAAAACCACGCTTGGTCTTAAAATTATTAGCTTTGTGATAGATAGCTCCAACAGAGCCTCTATCCTCTGCATTTTGATAGTCGTTATCGTCATCTTCTAAATGAGCAACTTCTGTAATGGCAAGATGTACCATATCAGGAGTAACCTCAGATGGCTTTTTACTATTTTTAGTAGGAGTAGTATCAATATATAAAGACTTTACAAGTTTTACAGCCTTTTTAACTGCAGCATGAGCGCCTTCTACATGAAAATGAGCCCCTGAGTAAGAGATCTTTACGCCTAAGCGTTTATCTAACTGTTTTAAATTCTCATCTTCAGGTCCTACTAAATAGGCAATTCTGTCTTTGTCGTTAGGCTCTAAAACAAAATCTTGAGCTACACTATTCATTTATAATTTCGCCTTTAAGTGTATGAGCAATTACACTAGTAATTTTTACGTTAACCATTTTTCCTACAAGATCAGTTGAGCCTTTAAATACTACGATTCTGCCAGAGGAAGCACGAGCTTTAAGTTCACTTTCATCTTTTCTTGAAACACCTTCAACTAAGCATTTTTGGGTAGTACCTAAAAATGCTTGTGTATAATCAGAGGCAATTTCCTCAAGGCGTTTTTGTAAACGATATAAACGCTCCATCTTAACTTCTTTAGGGGTAGGATCTTCTAAAGTAGCAGCTGGAGTACCAGGACGCTTTGAGTATACAAAGGAAAAGCTTTGATCAAATCTTACCTCATCTACAACCTTCATGGTTTGCTCAAAATCTTCATCGGTTTCACCAGGGAAACCTACGATAAAGTCTGAACTTATATGTACAGAAGGTCTTGCAGCTCTAATCTTCTTTACTAATTCGATATACTGCTTTGCTGTATAGCGACGATGCATTGCCTCTAAAATTCTGTCAGAGCCTGCTTGAATTGGTACATGGATTTGATCTGAAATTACATCTAAGTTTTTAATAGCTTCAATGATGTCGTCAGTAAAATCCATTGGATTTGAAGTGGTGAATCTTATTCTTTCCACACCAGGAATAGCAGCAACCTCATACAATAAAGATGAGAAATGGCAAATAGAGCCATCATTATTTAAGCCGTGATAGGAATTTACATTTTGACCTAATAGATGAATTTCTTTAACGCCGTTAGCTATGTGGTTTACACATTCATCTAAGATATCTTGTACAGGTCTTGATTGCTCCTCACCACGGGTATAAGGCACAATGCAGTAAGTGCACTTATTTGAGCAACCTTCCATGATGGTTACAAAAGCACTAGGACCTACAGGACCTGACTCTGGCATATAGTCAAACTTGTCGATAGCCTCTGCTGCTACATCTACTACAGGTTTATGAGTAGCTGCAAATTGACTAATCATTTGAGGTAATCTGTGAATGGTTCTAGGTCCAAAGATGATATTAACGCTCTTGTTTAAATCTAGAATTTTTTCTGCAAGCTCTGAACCTACACAACCACCTAAGGCAACGATGGTATTTTTAGTAATCTCGCCTGTATGTTGCCAGGCTGCAATTTGATTAAATACTTTATCTTCAGCTTTTGCTCTTACAGCGCAAGTAACTAATACCACAATGTCAGCATCTTTAGGACTTGAAGCTTCTGCGTATCCTGCAGCTGACAATAAATCTCTTATTCTGCCACCGTCATAGACGTTCATTTGGCAGCCCCAAACCTCTACATAGAAGGTTCCTACTTGCAATTTAAAATTAGTATTTAAAGTTGTATTTGTAGTCATGTCTTATTGTTTAATAATGCAATTTTCAAAAAGTTGAGTCATCAATTGGTAATCACCTGCAAAAGCATTGATAGAGGCATAGAGCATCATGTCAGGTTTAACTTTTGAATAATCAACATAATAATTTAGTGGTAAAAGTAATTGTCTTATAAATTCTCTTTGAGTTCTGCCATTACCTTCTCTAAAAGGATGAATTGCGTTAATTTCACCTAGGTAGTAAGCAGCTCTTGAGGCAATATCTTTATCGGTGCAATTTTTAAGATATTGCTCTTGTTTTAATTGCAAAAAGATTTTGTTTAATTCTTTTTCAATATATTGGGCATCACAGAAGAGTATTTCTTTTGAGATATTTACTGTTCTTATGGTACCAGCCCAAGGATAGATATCTTGAAAGATATAATGGTGGATCTTTTTGAGGTGAGCGATATCGAAATTACCGTCTAAAGGTTTCTTTAACAGATCGATGATCCTAGCACCCGTATACATTCTTTCTAATTGAGATAAAACTCTAGGATCTCTTTCGTTAAAATTGTTTTTGAGAACTTCAGTGCCTTTATAACAATAGGCTTCATCAAAAGTTGAAGCTTCCAATATTCAAGCAGCCTTATTCTCTTTTAATAATTTTACAATTAACTCTTGGAATTGTTCAAAAGAGCACTTACCTTCAGCGTATTGTTCTAAAAGCTTTTCTTGCTCTTCATTCAAAGTTAAATTTTCCATTGCCAAAGTAGCTTTTACTTCATCTAGCAACATAAAAATCTCCAATAGATAAACCACTTGTAATTATATCAGAAAAAGCCTTTGTTTTATTGATTTATGTCAGATAAAAATTAAAAAAAAATCCCAGACAATTTTGGTCTGGGAAGAAGAGGTATGTGAACTTGATTATCTTACAAAGGTAAGAAGAAATCTTTTGAAGAAAACTTATGAACTAAGGTTGTCTTCGATGGTTTTAATCATACTTAGCAAAACTTAGTAAAAACTTATGATTTTAATTTTTAAGAAGATTTTTACAAAAAGAAAGCCTAAATTTGCTAGAAATGGATTGAAAACATGAACATGTTTAGCATGAATTTTTGTTTTTGGGAAAATTTAAGAATAACAAGAATGGTGCGCCCTAGTGGACTCGAACCACCGACCCCCACCATGTCAAGGTGATGCTCTAACCAAGCTGAGCTAAGGGCGCAAAAAGTGGTGAAATTATACCAAAGTAAATTGATATTTCAATGAAAAATTGAAAATATCTGCATCTATTTCAAATAATCGTGTTTTCTCTCATGTTTTAAGTGTATAATCATTACCGTTTTGTTGCTCTGCACAAGGCCTTGTCGAGTAGTGCAAGGATAGTTGTAGGGGACTTAAGTTTCACTTTTTTTTAATGGAGCCTAGAGATGCGCTGTATGCATCGAGGTTTATAAAATGCCAAAAATTACACTTCCAAACGGCGATATCAAAGAGTTTGATAAGCCAATTTCTATTTATGATTTAGCTTTAAGTATTGGTCCTGGTCTTGCACGTAACTGCGTTGCAGGTAAGATTGATGGTCAGTTGCATGATGCTTGTGATCTTATTGAAAAAGATGCAACTGTATCTATCATCACTCCTAAAGATAAGGAGGGCATAGAGATTATTCGTCACTCTTGCGCTCACTTATTAGGTCATGCTATTAAGCAATTATGGCCATCAACTCAAATGGCTATCGGTCCTGTTATCGACAATGGTTTCTACTATGACGTTGACATTGATCATAAGTTAACCGCAGAAGATCTAGAAGCTCTAGACAAGAGAATGCATGAGCTTGCTAAGACCGATTACAAAGTAATTAAAGAAGTGGTTGATTGGCAAAAGGCTCATGATACCTTCGAAGAGCGTAACGAGCCTTATAAGAAATTAATTCTTGAGGAAAACATTGATAAGTCAGATAAGACAATCGGCTTATACCACCACAATGAATATATTGATATGTGCCGTGGTCCTCACGTTCCTCACATGGGATTCTGCCAACACTTTAAGTTAACTCACTTTGCTGGTGCTTACTGGCGTGGTGACTCAAAGAACAAGATGTTACAGCGTATTTATGGCTGTGCATTTGCATCTAAAGATGAGTTAAAACTATATCTAAAACGTCGTGAAGAAGCTGCTAAGCGTGATCACCGTGTATTAGGTAAGAAGTTAGATTTATTCCACTTCCAACAAGAAGCTCCTGGTTTAGTATTCTGGCACAATGATGGTTGGACCATCTACCGTATCGTAGAAAACTTCATGCGTGGTATGTTACACAAGTATCACTACATCGAAGTTAACACTCCACAAATCATGGATAGAGTATTGTGGGAGCGTTCAGGTCACTGGGATAAATATGCAGAAAACATGTTTACCACCAAGTCAGAAAACCGTGATTATGCAATTAAGCCAATGAACTGCCCTGGTGCAATTCAGATCTTTAATTCACGTACTCGTTCATATCGTGATCTTCCAATTCGCATGGCTGAGTTTGGTAAGGATCATAGAAATGAGCCTTCTGGATCATTACATGGTCTACTACGTGTAAGAGGCTTTGAGCAGGATGATGGTCATATCTTCTGTACCGACAGCCAAATTCTTGATGTAGTATCTGATTGTATCAAGATGGTTTACGAAGTATATGATGTATTCAACTTCCATAACATCGATGTTAAGTTATCAACTCGTCCTGAGAAGCGTATTGGCTCTGATGAGATTTGGGATAGAGCAGAAGATGACTTAAAGAAGGCATTAGAGGCTAATCACCTAGAGTATGAATTACAACCTGGTGAAGGTGCTTTCTATGGTCCTAAGATTGAGTTTACATTACATGACTCTTTAGACAGAGCATGGCAGTGTGGTACTGTACAGCTAGACTTCTCTCTACCTGGACGTTTAGGTGCTGCATATATTGGTGAGGATAACCAAGAACACGTTCCTGTTATGATCCACCGTGCAATGCTAGGTTCTCTAGAGCGCTTTATTGGTATCTTAACCGAGGAGTATGCAGGTGCATTCCCAACTTGGTTATCACCAGTTCAAGTAGCTGTAATGTCAATTACCGATGATCAGTGCGAATACGCAAAGCAAGTTTATGAAAAACTAGATGCAGAGGAAATTCGTGCTAAGACAGATTTGCGTAATGATAAGATTGGCTTCAAGATCCGTGAACATACCTTAATGCATGTTCCATACTTAGTAGTATGCGGTGCACGTGAAGCTGAAGAAGGCAAAGTTGCTGTTCGTACCAGAAAAGGTGCAGATTTAGGAACAATGTCAATTGAAGACTTGATTAAATTAATCAAATCAGATATCATACAGCGCAAAACTATGCCTGACGCTGATGTCGAAATTGAAAAACAGAGACAAGAAGCTGATAAGGCTAAGGAAGATTAAGCTTTCTTAATCTTTTGTATTCAACTTGCACAGGAGTACTTGCTATAAACAACAACAAGAAAACCGGTAAGCCTCTTCAGAAGAACCGGATTAACGCAGACATTAGATGTAAAGAAGTTCGCGTTTTAGATGAAAATAACGAATTAGTTGGTGTAATGCCAACTGTTGAAGCATTACGTTTGGCAAAGGAGAAGGATGTTGATCTTGTTGAGATCAGCCCTAATGCGGAGCCTCCGTTATGTAAGATCATCGAATATGGCAAGTATCTTTATCAGAAGAGTAAAGATCAAAAGAATAAGAAGCAAAAAGTTGTTCAGGTTAAGGAAATCAAATTCCGTCCTGGTACAGATGAAGCGGATTATCAGGTTAAACTACGCAACCTAATCCGTTTCTTAGAAGAGGGCAACAAAGCTAAAGTAACTTTGCGCTATCGGGGTCGCGAAATGGCACATCAGTCTTTAGGTTTAGATGTCCTAAAACGTGTAGAGAATGATCTATGCGTTGAGAGAGGAATAGCATCTGTTGAGTCAGCTTCTCGTGTAGAAGGTAGACAAGCAACTATGGTGTTAGCTCCTAAGAAGAAATAGTACAGGGTTACAAGTTCTAAGCAATTAGACTCCTGTATGGTGTTTTACTGCAATAATGCGGAGTATATAAAATGGCTGGTAAAGTCAAGGTCAAAATGAAGACCGATAGAGGCGTTGCAAAGCGTTTCAAGAAAACTGGTAGTGGTCACTACAAGTGCCGTCACCAAAACCTACGTCACATCCTTACAAAGAAAACTAGCAAGCGTAAGCGTCAGCTACGTAGCATGGTTTGTGTAAAGACATGTAATTTACGCGCTATCGCACGTCAATTACCATACGCATAATTGGGAGGATTTGACAAATGGCTAGAGTTAAACGTGGTGTTACCGCTCGTGCACGTCACAAGAAAGTTTTAAAGGCAGCTAAGGGTTACTACGGTGCACGTTCACGCACCTTCCGTACCGCTGTTCAAGCAGTTACTAAAGCTGGTCAATATGCATACCGTGATCGTCGTCAGAAGAAGCGTCAATTCCGTGCTTTGTGGATTGTTCGCATCAATGCAGCTGCTCGTCAGCACGATCTAAGCTACAGCCAGTTAATCAACGGCTTAAAGAAGGCTAACATTGAGATTGATCGTAAGGTTCTATCAGATCTTGCAATCAATGATAAGGTAGCTTTCCAAGCTATTGCTGAACAAGCTAAAGCAGCTTTAAACGCTTAATTCCTATCTAATTAAGCTTCAAAGATCTCAGTGCAGTTAATTTTGTACTGAGATTTTTTATTCCTTTCACCAAAAAATAATTCCTAATAACCTATATATGTAGTATGCTTTTAGCATCACTATTCTTATTGAGGTTATTATGAAGATCCATAAATTAGCCATCATTGGTTTAGGTCATGTTGGCTCAGAAGTTCTAACAAAGGCTGTTGCTACTAACATTGCCTCAGAAATTGCATGTATAGATATTAAAGAGAATGTAGCTTATGGTGAAGCCTTAGATATTTGCCATTCCATTTCCTCAACTTTAAACCGCAATATCAAGGTTTATTCAGGTGGTTTTGATACTGTTAAAGATGCAGATGTAATTATCTGTGCAGCAGGTCCATCAATTTTACCAGGTCAATATGAGAGATTAGCTTTAGCAAAAGAGAATGTTAAAGTAATTACTGATATTATGACTGAGGTAGTAAAGTATAACACTGATGCTATCTTTATTATGATCACCAATCCTCTAGATGTAACCACCTATCTTGCAGCTACTAAGTTTGGTTGGAAAGAGGGAAGACTATTTGGTACAGGTACTACTCTTGAGACCTTACGTTTTAAATATATCCTATCAAAACACTTTAAAGTAAACCCTCAGGATATCCAAGGATATATGCTTGGTGAGCATGGTAATACTGCATTCCCTGCTTGGTCAACAGTATCACTTGCAGGTGTTCCTCTAGATAAACTTTCACAATACTATCCTGATGTAGTTCTTGATCATGATGCAATTAAAAAACAGGTAGTTAAGACAGCTTATGATGTAATGGATGCTAAAGGTTGGACTAATACTGGTATTGCAGCTGGAGCTATTAGACTTGCTCAAGCTGTATTCTATGATGAGAAAGCAGTATTACCTGTATCTAAAGTATTACATGGCGAATATGGTCTTGAGGATGTGGCTTTATCTTTACCATCTGTAATAGGTAAAGACGGCGTAGAAAAGCGCTTTGCAATTCCTCTAGAAGGTCAGGAGCTTGAAGATTTACACCGTAGTGCAAATTGCATTAAGGAAGTTTTAAGAACTTGTAATTTAATTTAGCTTATTGACTTACTCTAAGTTAAATTTTGTTCTTGATGTCATAGTGGGGTGGGCATGTTTCTTATAAATAAGCCTCAAGCCCCACTAATTATCTTGCTACTGTGCTAAAGCTAATATCTTAGACAAAGTATTGAGCTAAAAGAATCTTTTGAAATATAACTTTATTTTTCTCTTAATATTGCAAATAGATCGGATAAATTCGAGCCTAATTTTCCTCTCAAAGCATTTAGACTTGTGTTGTTTCCAATTAAATCATCAACAATTGTGCAGAAACTTTGTTGTAC
>JAEWPL010000179.1 GCA_023460615.1 Pseudomonadota bacterium
GTCTTATTACCAAGCTCTAAGATTAAGTTTGCATCCTCACGGGTCTTAACAGCGTGGTTTTTAATTTCATCAACAGTGCTTACTACAACATTCATGCCTTCAACAGCTACTTTCTTAGCTTCCTCAGATGAGGTAGCTGCAAGAGAGCAGTTTGAGGCGATCTCTAAAGAGGTTGCAACCATTTCTTCAGCTGCTGAGGAGATAGTGATTACTTTATCTAGAACCTGATTACTCTTATCATTGATGGTATTAGTAATGGTGTTAACTTCACCTGTAGCAGTACTTAAGGTATCTGAATCTGACTTCATGTCTGTTACGATAGAACTTAAGTTTGTTACAATGCTATTAACATCTTGACCTAATTTACCAATTTCATCAGTACCTAAGTGATCAACCTTTTTAGTCAAAATACCACGGGAGATTAAATCTGCTTCTTTACCTAATTTTTCAACTCTTGTAGTAATGGAGTTAGCAAGTTTATAGAAGAAGCCTACAGATAGAATGATCACTAATAGTAATACTACGTTTGTGGTAACAGGGCTGATATCTGCCTTTAGTTGCTGAGCATCCTCGTGAGATACTTTATCTAGATATGCAGTCATTTTTTCTGCATAGGCATCAAATTCAAGTCCAAGAGGAACTAGTTGTTCTTTGATAAGTAAGATTGCATTAGAAAATTTGCCTTGCTTTATTTCTGGTATTAAGACATCCAAAACTTGGTGACTATAAGCTTTTACGATTTTTTCAAAACCAGCAATTTGATCAGGGCTTAAAACCTTATTTAATTTTATAAGAAGCTCTGACATTTTTTCGTGGTTCTTTTGGAATTGCTCTACTAAATCGTCAAAAGCTTTACCTTGAGCTGTAGGCATTTTAATTGCGGAAATACGATATTCTTTGAATATAACCTGCACATCTCCAATATGATTAATACCAGGTAAAATCTCATCTACCACTCTATTGCAAGACGCTGACGCCTGCTGTGCATTAATTATAGAGGTTAGGCCGACACAAATAAGCAGAGCAAAAAGAATTGCTTGCACAACTACAAATTGCTTTCTTATTGAAAGAGAGTTTTTCATATGTTTTCCTTACCCGTTCGTTGTAAATTAATCAATCATTAAAAATGATCTATATTTTATCTACGACAAAGTTTAGTAAAGATTTAGCATAAATAATGTGTAACTACATGAATTTTAGGAATTTGTAGGTATAAATATTTATTTTTGTGAAATAAGGATCATTTTTGATAAGACCTAACTATAAGGTTTATTAAGATTTTCCATCTATATGCTTAGAATTCATATAAAAAAGGCTCAACCTTAAGTTGAGCCCTGTCTTATTTATTAAACAAAATTTGGTTTAAACAGTAAACTTGTTTACTGTCTCATTCATATCACGAGAAATTTGAATGAATTTATCCATGATTTGACGTGCGCTAGTTGCGCTGTCAGTAGCTTCTTGAGTACGTCCCTTGATCTCTTGTAAGTGAGTAGACATCTCTTTAGAAGTACCTGTTTGTTGCTCAGTTGCAGCTGCAATCTGAGTAATTTGGGTATTTACATCGCCAACCTTCTGGGTAATTACATCTAAGGTATTTTGTAATTGACCAGCGTTTTGAGCGATAGCATCCATCTTATTTACAGTATCAATGATAGAGTCATTAGACTTTTGAACATCCTCAATTACAGAGGTTATCATAGTGTTAATCTCTTTAGTTGCATCAGCTGAGCGAACTGCTAGAGCACGAACCTCATCTGCTACCACAGCGAAGCCTTTACCATATTCACCAGCACGAGCAGCTTCAATAGCAGCGTTTAGAGCAAGTAAGTTAGTTTGAGATGCAATATCCTGAATGGTAGAAATAATTGAGTTAATCTGCTGGGTCTTATTACCAAGCTCTAAGATTAAGTTTGCATCCTCACGGGTCTTAACAGCGTGGTTTTTAATTTCATCAACAGTGCTTACTACAACATTCATGCCTTCAACAGCTACTTTCTTAGCTTCTTCAGATGAGCCTGCAGCTAGAGAGCAGTTTGAAGCTACTTCAAGGGAGGTTGCAACCATTTCTTCAGCAGCTGAGGAGATAGTAATCACTCTGTCTAAAACATTGTTGCTCTTATCGTTAATTACATTAGTAATTTCATTAACATCATCGGTAGCATTGTTTAAGGTCTTAGAATCTTCCTTCATATCTTTTACGATAGAGTTTAAGTTTTCAATAACCATATTGATATCACGACCTAATTGACCAATCTCATCACCACCTAAGTGAGGGATCTTTTGAGTTAAGTTACCTTGGGCTAATGCTTCAGCGTACTTAGAAACTTGGTTAATTCTGCGAACAATAGACTGTGATAAACCACGTAAACTTACTAAAGCTAAGATGATTACGATTACTAATAAAATATTATTGATAGTAGGATCTACATCAGCTGTTAATTCATCAGATGCATCTTTAGTCTCTTGAGCTAGCTCCTCGTTGATTTTTATGGAAACTTCATCAAATCTTTTTCCAAGTGGTACTAATTGAACTTTAATAACATCATTAGCACGTTTTAGGTCACCAGCTTCAATTGCTTTTTCAAGATCATTTACGGTGATATCGTTATAAGCTACAACTACGGTCTTCATTTCATTGACATAGTTATCTTTAATCATGCCTCTAAAGCCTTCTACGTGCTTAAGAATATGACTAATGGTTTCTTTATAGTCTTTTAAAAGTTGCTCTCTTGCCTCGTCAGTAGCAGTTGGCATTTTAATAGCGAAGATACGAGTATCTTTAAAGTCGGCTTGCACATCACAGATAGACTGAATGGCAGGAATTACCTCGTGCACAACACGCTCTGAGGAGTTAACAGCAAAACTTGATCTTACGGTTAAAGTAATAGTTACTATCAATAGTAGGGATAGAATTCCCACAAAGATAGAGAAAAACTTTTTTGTAAGCTTGATATTATCAAAATTGATCATATGCATACCTTATCAACTATTTGTTTTAATTGAATTTACACTAAAACTCGTACGATTTTAGTTGAAAATAGCCTTTTAGTATGTGAGTAATCCTAAGAAATCGAGAATATAACTGGTTAAAAAAATTAAATTGTGACCTAGTTAAAAGTCTAATGCTTTAAAAATAAAGCTAAATGGAGGACTTTGAATAAATCTTATAGAAGATCTTTTGTGAAAATAACAAAGCCTCCTATGAGGCTTTGTTGAGAGTTAAAGAGAAACTTAAAGTCGATTAGTAGTTTTCTTTGTGTACTTCAAAGTAGCTTTGTGGGTGATTGCAGATAGGGCAGATTTCAGGTGCTTTAGTACCAACTACAATGTGACCACAGTTGCGGCATTCCCATACAGTAACGCCTGACTTTTCAAATACTTTCTTTTCTTCAACGTTAGCTAATAGTTTTCTGTAGCGCTCCTCGTGCATCTTTTCAATTGCAGCAACGCCTCTAAATTTAGCAGCAAGCTCAGGGAAACCTTCTTCATCAGCAACTTTTGCCATGTTGTCATACATGTCGGTCCACTCGAAGTTTTCACCTTCAGCAGCAGCCTTTAAGTTAGCAGCGGTATCACCAAGCTCACCTAACTCCTTAAACCACATCTTAGCGTGTTCTTTCTCGTTTTCAGCGGTCTTTAAGAACAAAGCAGCAATTTGCTCATAACCTGCTTTCTTAGCCACTGATGCAAAGTAGGTGTACTTATTGCGAGCTTGAGATTCACCTGCAAAAGCATCTTTTAAGTTCTGCTCAGTGCGGGTGCCTGCGTATTTATTCTTTTTGCTTGCTTGTGCATTAGTATCCATAAAAACTCCTTTCTTGTGACATAGTGGGCACTCTTCAGGTGCTTCAGGACCTTCGTAAACATACCCACAAACTTTACATACAAATGACATAATAGTCTCCTTAATTTATTTATTCTTTTTTGTTTGAGGAATTTTTGTTAATTTTTAAACAGTGTTGGCAAATTCCTTCTAAATAAACACTGCATCTTTGAATCTGACCTTTGATGTTTGAGGATGCTAACTTACAAATTTCGTCATAGTTATCCACTTTAACATCTGTTACACACTTACATTCTTTGCAAAAGAAGTGTGCATGAGGCAATGGGTTAGGATCAAAATGGGTTGAACCATCACCAACATCTAGGGCTTGGATCTCACCTATTTGAGTTAAAAACAATAAGTTTCGATACACAGTGCCTAACGAGAAATTAGGATGCTCATCTTTAATTTCGTTAAACAACTTATCTGTAGTTGGATGATCATAACGATCTTTTAAGAACTCTCGTATGATCATGCGCTGTTTACTGTTTCTTCTTTGTAACATATTGCCTTATTCGTCTGTCTTTATGTGTTTATCTTAGAATAAAAAAATTAACTTTTAAAGAGAAATTATTAAGAATAATTCTCAATAAGAAAAGTTATGATTTTATAGTTTACTGGTCATTGTATTATACAAACACTTGAGCTATAACTGTTTTTAAACGGATTTTTTGCTATTTATCACAATAATCGTAAGTAGATAGATACTCAAAATCAGCAAGATACTGCTAATAGTTAAAAATACATATTGACTATCTAAAAAGCTAATTACCAAAGTTCCAAGTATAGGACCTGATAGATTACCAAGTTGTGAGAAACTATAGAGAATAGCAAAAACTTTTGTGTGCTCGTCTTTACTAAAACGTTTTGCACCAATGCTATGACAGCATGGGGCGATAGCACATATGCAGGTGCCAAATAAAAATTGCACCAGGGCAAATACATAAATATTAGTGATATTAAAGATCACAAGGTAGCTAATACTTGCACCAAGTACCGCAATGTGCAAAATTCTAAGGTAACCTTTTTGAGAACCACGACTTCCCCAAAAAGGCGAGCAAATAGCACCTGAAATACCACTTAAGGAAAAAATAATTCCTGATAGGGCAATCGGCAAATCATTTTGATTTGCGTTAAGTCTTATCACGTAGTCTGAAAGCATTGGAACTATCATCATAATGACCAGTGCATGTACGAACATGCAACTTGATAAGGATTGCAAAATCGGATCTTGCAAGAGTTTTGCTAAAGGAGTGTGGGGGATGGTATCTTTCTTTGAAGTTGTATTGAGAGGCTCTTTTAAGAAAGCTACATCTAATAAAAGTAGTGCTAACACTAGAACTTGCATTAGATAAAAACAAGCTCTGACACCAAAGAATTGCGCAATTAAACCACCTAGACAAGGTCCAATGATAGCACCTATGAGATTTGAACTTTGAACAAGCCCCATGTGTTTACCTGTGTCTTGTTTTTCTGAGTGTGAAGTTACAAAGGCTAGTAAAGCAGGAGTCATACCACAGGCAAGACCTTGGAAAGCTCTTACAAGTAAAAATTGCAGGGCACTAGTGCAGATACTAGCTAGATAATAAGAGATAACCAAGAGTATCAAAACTCTTAACAGCATGCTTTTTTTACCGATTTTATCGGTTAATTTGCCCCACAAGGGAGCTGCTATCATGCTTACAATAAAGGTTATAGAGTAACAAGAGGCAGTATAGATACTTAAGGCATCATCTGTACAGAAAAGATCTTCTTTTAAGTACATCTGTAAGAATGGCATTACTAATGTATTAGTACTGCTTAAAAGTAAGATATTAAAAATAATTAGCCAAATTATATAGTTAGTGCGTCTCATACTTTCAATTATAGAAAGCTTTGATTTATTTTAAAAACACCAAACTATAAAAGTATGTCACACTTCAAAAAAGGCTATGCTCCCATCAAAGATCCCGCTCTATCAATAACATGGCCTATGATAGTTAAATTACAAACCTCATCTTTTGATAAGAACTCATCTTGATAGCCATTATTGTCAGAGCGAATAATTAACCCACCACGTAGTGGCACAATAAGCCTTTTTACGTGTAAGCCTTTAGTATCACAAAAAGCGTAGATATCACCATCAATTACATTTTTAGAAGAGCAATCTACCACTACATAATCGCCATTCCTAATTAAAGGCTCCATGCTATCGCCTTGAACTTTAAAGCTTTTGCACAAAGATGCATCACTCACACCATACTTATCAAAGTAAGATTTGTGGAAGGAGGTGAGTCTATCGTACTTATACTCGATGAATTTAACTTTACTTTCTAAACTAGGATCAAACTGCACTTCATATCTTGGAATTTGATAGTAGTCTGACAAATTAGGACTGTTAAGACTTATATTTTCTTTTTGATCAGGAGTTCCGACACCTGAGATTAACCACATTAAAGAAACTTCTAAAGCATTAGCAATTCTCAAAGCAGTATCAACTTTTAAGTTTTTAATCTTACCGTTGATGATTTGCGACAAGCCTCCTTCTGAGATCATTGCTTTAGAGGCAAGCTCAAAACCGGTCATGCGTTTATCAAAAAGTACTTGTTTGATCCTTTGTCCAATGTATTCTTCTTGCATAATGTTTACTCTCAAGTAAGGAACTTAAGTGTAGTATAGATAAGTTAAGAACACGAAATTATAAATGCTCACAAATGAGCATAAAATACTTAAAAATGCGCTTTAAAGTGACAGAAATGATTAAATTAGGTGCATTAAAGTTTAGTTATTGCTGTTGTTAGCATTAGCTCTTTGTTTAAAAGTTTTTGGAGCTAAAGTGATGAGATATATGCCTAAAACTACTAAGACTGAGCCTGAAGCAAAGTAAACGCTATTAAAGGATAGGAAAGTTACTAAAAAGCCACCTATGATAGGACCTATAGCACCACCTACCATTTGAGCTGAGAAGAGTAGGCCAAAGCCTGTGCCACGAATATTACTTGGAGTAAAGAGTACTAGAATTGAGTTTGCAGATGGAAAAATTCCTGAAAAAGCTAAACCACAAACAAATTGCATAAGCGCAAATAGCCACAGCATATTTGGTAGTCCTTGCATAGCAATGAGAGTACCTGCAACTAGTAAAGCGATGGTAAGTGTTTTATAAAAGCCGTGCTTTTGTCCAGCTTTTCCCCAAATAGGAGCTGCAATTGACCCTGCAAAGCCACCTAAGGATAGTACTAAGCCAGATAAAATCATGACATCATGAGAGCTTTGATTTAGCTTTTCCACATACAATGCAACAATAGGCTGAATTTGCATGATCACAAAATTGGTAAAGCCAACAACAAATAATAGGATTAAGAGATTCTTGTCTTTAAGTAAACTTAAATAACCAGGTGCCTTTTGATTTACAGGATCTGTGCTTTCTTGTTTTTTGGGTTCTTTAATAAAAAGAATAGTGGTAATACTAATCAAAGATAAGGCTGCAGCTCCTATAAAAAAGGAATTTCGCATACCAAAGGAAGTTGCTAAGATACCACCTAGTAGGGGACCTAAAATAGAGCCTGTAATATTAGCACTTTGCATTAAGCCCATAGCAAAACCTAATTTCTTTTTAGGAGCGTAAGCTGAGAGCATCACAAGGCAAGCTGGCCATAAGCCTGCAGCTACACCTTGGAAAGCACGAACAAGAAATAGCTCAAAAGGAGTGGTGACAATACCTGCTAAAAAATAAGTGATGGCAATTAAAACACTTGATCTTATGATCATAGGTTTTTTGCCCATCTTATCTGATAGCTTTCCCCACAAGGGAGCAGCAAATGCACTTATAGCAAAGGAGATTGCAAAAACTAAGCCTGACCACATGGACAGGCTTTCACGACTTGCACCTAGCTCTTTATCTAGGTAGATAGGTAAAAATGGTATTAGCATGGTGTAGCTTGAGCTCATTAAAAGAGCAAAACTAACAAGCAGTGCTAATACAATTTTCCAGTTCATTAAAGGTAACCAAAAGCAAAAAAGTGAGTAAGTATCTTATTACTTATTAAAGTATTTGGCTAATGATTTTTTTAACTCTGCTCCAATTTCTTTGTTACGTAAAGCATAGTCGATAAAGGTCTCTACATAACCTAGTTTATTACCACAGTCATGGGATCTGCCTACGATATTATAAGCTTCAATATCCATCATATTCATGAGTAAATCGATGGTATCAGTAAGTTGGAATTCACCACCAGCACCGATAGGAGTCTTTTTAAATAAAGACCAAATCTCTGTAGGTAGAACATAGCGACCTACAACTGCGTAATTTGATGGAGCTTCACCAACTTTTGGCTTTTCCACCATAGACTTGATGCCAATAGATTCACCAGGTTTTAAATCCTTTTTATCAATATCTACAATACCATAAGCACTTACAGCTTCATCTGGTACTTTTTCTACCATGATTTGAGGATTTCCAGTTTCCTCAAAACGGCGGATCATAGCTGATAGGTTATCTGTTGCAAGATCAGATTTACTCTCATCAATGATTACATCAGGCAAAATTACTGCAAAAGGATTTTTACAAATAATAGGACTTGCACATTGAATAGCGTGAGCTAAACCTTTAGATTCACCTTGGCGTACACTTAAGATAGAAACGTCATCAGGAATAATGTTTTGCACTTCAGCTAAAAGCTGACGTTTAACACGCTTTTCAAGAGTAGCCTCGAGCTCAAAAGAAGTATCAAAGTGATTTTCAATTGCATTCTTAGAAGAATGGGTGATTAACACAATGTTTTTAATGCCAGCCTTTACCGCCTCAGTTACCACGTATTGAATTAGAGGTTTATCAACTAGAGGCATCATCTCCTTAGGAATAGCCTTTGTAGCTGGTAGTAAACGTGTACCTAAGCCTGCAACAGGAATAACTGCATACTTGATATTTCCAAAATTCTGATCTGGCATTTTCAAAACCTCTTAATTATTGTTATTAGTTTTTTCTTTGATGATCTCTGGGTACTTTTTAATCAGCACCACACCAGTTATTAGGGCAAAAATTGTGTTTA
>JAEWPL010000180.1 GCA_023460615.1 Pseudomonadota bacterium
TTTCAAATCACTAATATCCATCTGTTTCATCATAAATTCCTTGTGTTAATTCTTTAAAAAGAGACTCTTTCTATCTAGCTAATACAATTTTAGAGCGTAATCTGCCTGCATCATTTTTCAGTACAGATCTCTTATTCCTCATCCACAAGCTCTTGATATCTATCAAAGGCTTCTAAGCATTGGCTATTTGAAAACCCACGTCTTACAAGACTTGCAAGTATTTTTTGCTTTTGCTCAAAGGTAATTTCATCTATACCTTTAAGCTTTTTCTTTAAATATAAAGCAGCAATTTGAACCCAATCAGTATCGTCTAAAACTTCCTGATAGTAGCTTTTATTAAGACCTTTTTTACAAGCTTCTACCATGAGTTTTCTTGGACCATAGCCTTGATTGATTAAGTGGTGAGATAAAGCTTGAGCGTAACGCTCATCAGATTGATAGTTGTACTCTAAACATTTTTTTAGAGCTTCTTTTGAGGCAGAGTCAGTGTAATAGAGCTTTAGCTTATTATAAAGCTCTACTTTAGAATATTCTCGACGTGTTAAATAACGTAGCGCAGCGTTATACGCTTTTGCTACGTCATCACTTTTTTGTTTGACTTGTTTTCTTACAAACATCTATAGACTATAGATCGTCTGGGATAGGGGTAATTAAATCGTCTTCGTTGATGTCACCACCAAGATTGTCTAAAGCTGCTACATCAGGATTTGCTCCATCATCACCAATGGAGGCTGTCTCCTCATAGTCATTGTTGTTCTTATAGAACTCACGGATCTTCTGCTCGATTTCATCGGCAATAGCTGGATTCTCATCTAAGAACTTCATGGCATTAACTTTGCCTTGACCAATCTTTTGACCATTGTAAGCAAACCAAGCGCCAGTCTTTTGAATGATCTTTGCATTAACACCAAGTTCGATTAACTCGCCATTTTTTGCAATACCGTAGTTAAAGAGGATTTGGAAGTTAGCAGTCTTAAAAGGAGGTGCAACCTTGTTCTTAACAACTTTAACTTTTGTTTCATTACCTAGGACGTTTTCTTTATCCTTAAGTGGCATACCCTTTCTGATATCAAGACGTACTGATGCGTAGTACTTTAAGGCATTACCACCTGTGGTAGTTTCAGGACTTCCAAACATTACACCAATCTTCATACGCAATTGGTTAATGAAGACTACCATACAGTTTGCTTGCTTTACGATACCTGTTAATTTTCTTAAAGCTTGAGACATTAAACGAGCTTGTAAACCTACATGGTTATCGCCCATTTCACCTTCAATTTCAGCCTTAGGAACTAAAGCTGCAACAGAGTCGATTACTACAACATCAACACCACCTGAGCGTACTAGAGTTTCACAAATCTCTAAAGCTTGCTCACCGGTATCTGGTTGTGAAATTAAAACATCTTCAACTTTAACGCCTAACTTTTTAGCATAGATAGGATCAAGTGCGTGCTCAGCATCGATGAAGGCACAAACTTTACCTTTTAACTGAGCTTGAGCAATTAACTCTAAGGTTAAAGTGGTTTTACCTGAGGATTCAGGACCATAAATCTCAATGATACGGCCCATAGGTAAACCACCTACACCTAAAGCGATATCTAAAGATAGAGAGCCTGTAGAAATTGCTTCAATATCGGTTAGATCATTTTGACCTAAACGCATAATAGCGCCTTTACCAAATTGACGCTCAATTTGCTCCATAGCAGCTTCTAGGGCTTTTTGCTTCTTAGGATCTTTAGTGATATTTGAAACTAGCTTGTTGCCAGCGCTTGAATTGGATGCTTTTGCAGCTGCCATAATAGTGTCTCCTAAACTCGTTTTTATACATGGTAGTTAATTTTTATACATTTGTCAATGTATATTTTATGTATAAATACTTTGTATTCGTATAATAGATTTTAACATTTTGATTTTAGGAATTATAATATAGTTATTTCTCTATATTCTTACTGAATATTTCATTTTTTGCTACTTAACTAAGTTTTTTTTGCACCTAGACTACCATGGAAGATTTAATCAAAAACGCCACCCCAATGATGCGCCAATACCTTGAAATCAAGGCAAAATACCCAGACACTTTAGTCTTGTATCGTTTAGGCGACTTCTATGAATTGTTCTATGACGATGCTAAAAAAATTGCAAGATTACTTGACTTGACTCTTACCCGCCGTGGCACTAATAACGGCGAGCCTATTCCTATGGCAGGAGTGCCTTTCCATGCTGTAGATAACTATATTGCAAGACTAATTAAGATGGGTGAGTCTTGCGTGATATGCGAGCAAAAAGGCACTCCTGGCAAAAACATGGTAAGAGAAGTCTCCAAAATCATTACTCCAGGTACTGTAACTGATGAGGGAATTGCCCCAGATCAGCAAGACAACTTAATTGCTTGTGTTTATAAAGGCAAAAACTACTTTGGCTTTTCTTACCTATCTTTAGGTTCAGGCTTATTTAAAGTAGCTTTATGTAGTGACTTGAAAGAATTACAGCTTTATCTTGAGAAAGTAAGTCCTATCGAAATTGTTTACCC
>JAEWPL010000181.1 GCA_023460615.1 Pseudomonadota bacterium
GAAATATCATGATCCATAGTAGCAAGATGCAGATCAGGTCGTCTCAATCTACGACCAGCTGCTTCAATACCAGCAAAAGCCTGAGGTGAGGTTACCTCATGCACCAGTTGTCTGTCGATATATAGAGTTGGCAATTCGCCTTCTTGCTCAAATACAATGTGGCTATCGTAGACTTTTTGATATAAAGTTTTACCCATTTTTTTAACCTATTGAGTGTCCATTAAGCATTGATATAGGAAGTGATCTTATCACCCATTTGTGAGGTTGATAGAGCAGGACGTGGTGAAGCACCGCTTTCCATTAGATCAGAGGTTAAGTAACCGTCTTTTAGTACCTTTGCTACAGCATCTTCAATGCACTTTGCAGCCTCATGCTCTTTTAGAGAGTAGCGTAACATTAAAGCTGCAGATAGAATTTGTGCAATTGGGTTAGCAATGTTTTGACCTGCAATATCAGGAGCTGAGCCACCTGCTGGTTCATATAGACCAAAGCCACCTTCACCTAGGGAAGCTGATGGTAACATACCCATAGAGCCTGTGATCATAGCGCATTCATCAGATAGAATATCACCAAACATATTTGAGCATAGCATGATGTCAAATTGAGCTGGGTTCTTAACTAACTGCATTGTAGCGTTATCAACATAGATGTGCTCAAGCTCTACTTCAGGATAGTCTTTAGCAACTTCAGTTACTACCTCACGCCATAAAACAGAGCTTTGTAGTACATTTGACTTATCTACAGAGGTTACTTTCTTGTTGCGAAGCATAGCTGCTTCAAAAGCAATCTTTGCAATACGCTCAATCTCATAGCGGTGATAAATCTCAGTGTCAAAAGCTTTTTCAAAAGGACCTGTACCTTCACGTCCTTTAGGCTGACCAAAGTAGATACCACCTGTTAACTCACGTACGCAAAGCATATCAAAACCACGCATAGCAATATCAGCTCTTAGTGGAGATAGTGCACCTAAACCTTGGTAAATCTTAGCTGGTCTAAAGTTACAGAATAAGCCAAACTCTTTACGAAGTGGTAGTAAAGCACCAGCTTCAGGACGATTCTTAGTTGGTAAGTGATTCCACTTTGGACCACCTACAGAGCCAAATAAAATTGCATCAGCCCACTTACAAGCAGCCATCGTTTGTTCAGGTAGTGGAGTACCACAAGCATCAATTGCACAACCACCTACTAGCTCTTTTTTGTACTCTAAGGTAAAACCAAACTTTTTCTGAACAGCCTCTAAAACTTTTAAAGCCTCTGCCATTACCTCAGGACCGATACCGTCACCAGCTAGAACAGCAATCTTGTAATTCTTTGACATCTTAAGCATTCTCCTTTTCTTGCTTTTCGTTTTCGATGATTTGTGCTCTGTAAATACTGTTGCAAGCAGAAATTAGAGCTAAAGCTGAGGACTCAATCACGTCTGTTGACAAGCCCTTACCGTGGTAGTGTCTGTCTTCATAAATTACATCTACGTCTACCTGACCTTGAGCATTCATGCCAGAGCCTTTAGCTGCAATTACGAAGTTGTCTAACTTAATCTTAAAGCCAGTTAGGCGACAGATACAGTTGAATACTGCATCCACAGGACCATTACCAGTACCAGATTCAGTTCTAGTTCTCTTTCCAATCTTTAATCTAACAGTTGCTGTAGGAATTACATTCTTGCCACCTGCTAGTACCATTAGATTATCTAATTCAAATTGTGAATCTTCTTCTTGCTCATGGGATAAGAACAATAGTGCTTCAAGATCATAATCAAACACTTGACCTTTCTTATCAGCAAGCTTTAAGAAACGCTTGTAAAGATCGTCTAGATCATAAGAGCCTTCTTTATAACCTAGCTTTTCTAGTACAGCTTTAATCATATGACGACCTGAACGAGCTGTCATATGCATGTTGTTCTCCTTAAAGCCTACGCTTTGAGGAGTTAGAATTTCATAAGTGCTCTTGTTCTTTAAAACACCGTCTTGGTGAATACCAGAGCTGTGAGCAAAAGCATTTGAACCTACAATAGCCTTGTGAGATGGTACAGGCTCATTAGTAATACCTGATACTACTTGACTTGCTCTTGCAATATTCTCAGATACGATATTGGTATATACGCCCTTCATATATTCTTGACGAAGTTTCATAGACATTACAACTTCTTCAAGAGAGGTGTTACCAGCTCTTTCACCTAGGCCATTTACAGTACATTCAATCTGACGAGCACCTTCCATTACAGCAGATAGAGAGTTTGCTGTTGCCATACCTAAATCGTTATGGCAGTGCACAGAGATAATTGCTTTATCAATATTAGGTACACGGTTATATAAAGTCTTGATGATGCCACCAAATTCATAAGGTAGAGTGTAACCTACTGTATCTGGAATATTAACAGTGGTAGCACCTGCTGCAATAGCGCTTTCTACCATACGGCAAAGATGATCAATTGGAGTACGACCAGCATCTTCACATGAGAACTCAACATCGTCAGTGTAGTTACGAGCACGCTTTACAGCATGTACTGCCATCTCTACGATATCATCAAAGCTCTTTTTTAGCTTATCATGTACGTGAATGTCTGAGGTTGCAATAAAGGTGTGAATACGATAGTGATCAATACCTTTAAAAGCTTCATAACAAGCATCGATATCTTTATCTAGAGCTCTTGATAGACCGCAAGCTGTGGAGGTCTTTAAAGCTTGTGCAATTTCACGAACAGACTGGAGATCACCAGGAGATGAAATTGGGAAACCAGCTTCAATAACATCTACACCTAATTGCTCTAAAGTTAGTGCAATCTGAAGTTTTTGTTTTGCTGAAAGGGATTGTTGAAGTGCCTGTTCGCCATCACGAAGAGTTGTATCAAAAATGATGACGCGATTTTTATCTACTGTAGCCATTTTTTTTAACTTTACCTAACCACAAATAATTAGACAATTTTTGTAAACAATAGTGACATCATATCACTTAGTTTTTGCAATTCAATTACTATTTACAAAATTATCAAATAAAATTTATTAACTAATTGATTTATAAATAAATGAATTTTCAAAAAGTATTCTTTTTGTAATACGAAATAAGTTTAATTCTTTTGCAAAAAGTATAATTTTTGCAAAAGTATGGTTTTGCAAAAACACTAAGTTTTACAAAAATAAAAAATGTCCTAGAAAATTATTTTTAAAAATAATTGCATACTAGATCACATAATTGTATAATTCCACGTCATTTTTTTTGAGGCGTGTCTTTTTAGGTTGAGCCGCGGGTTTTTGGCTCATGAGCGTGTGTCTGTATTTAATTAAATAAAACGCATTTCTTTATTTACGTTCTATAGATCATGTAGGGACGCTCCTCTTTGTATTTTTGGAGCAATAATGTCAGATATTAAAGATATCACTACCACCACAGGCGGTGACGAGAGTTTATTAGTTGCACAAGCTGAGAATTGTGAGGCAGAAAAAATCGTAACTTTTGACGATTTAGGTCTATCAAAAGATGTTTTAAAAGCTGTGCACGATTTAGGTTTTGAATCTCCAACTCCTATTCAAGAGCGTTCTATTCCAGTAGTATTAGAAGGTCGTGACATGATTGGTCAGGCTCAAACTGGTACTGGTAAAACCGCTGCTTTCTCTTTACCTATTCTTTCAAGAATTGATTGTAAGAAAACATATATTCAAGCTTTAATCTTAGAGCCTACTCGTGAATTAGCCATTCAAAGTGCTGAGGCTTGTCAGAATTTTTCAAAATATTTAAAGAACTTTAGAGTAGCCCCAATCTATGGTGGTGCTTCTTATGACAATCAAATCCGTACCTTAAAGCATGGTGCTCAGATTGTGGTTGCAACTCCAGGTCGTTTAATTGATTTAATCGAGCGTGGTAAGGTGGATTTGTCACAACTTACCCACATGGTTATCGATGAAGCAGACGAAATGTTACGCATGGGCTTTATTGACGATGTAGATTGGATTTTGAGCAATACTCCTGATTCTCGTCAGACTGCTTTATTCTCTGCAACTATGCCTCCTGTAATTGCAAGAATTGCAAAACAGCATCTAAAAGATCCTGTAGATGTAAGAATTGAGTCTAAGACTACAACTGCAACTACAGTGCATCAGCGTTACTGGATTGCCTCAGGCGCTCATAAGATTGATGCTATGACTCGTATCTTAGAAGTTGAAAACTACGATGCGGTTATCGTATTTGTGAGAACAAAAACAGATGCTGAGGATGTATCTAACAAGCTTATGGCTCGTGGTCTTGCATGTGCAGCATTACACGGCGATATTCCACAACGTCAACGTGAAAAGATCATTGAGCGTTTAAAGAATGGTCAATTAGATATCATCATTGCAACTGATGTGGCAGCTCGTGGTCTTGATGTTGACAGAATTACTCACGTTTTCAACTATGACATCCCATATGATGCTGAGTCTTATGTTCACCGTATTGGTAGAACTGGTCGCGCTGGTCGCACCGGTGAAGCTATTTTATTCGTATCACCTCGTGAAAGACGTGCTTTACGTTTAATTGAAAGAGTAACTGGTCAAAGAATTGAGCCTATGCAGATGCCATCTGTTGCAGATGTTAACAAGGCTCGTTTAGAGAACTTCAAAAATCAAGTTTTAGCTACCATAGAAGAAGGTGGTCTTGAGACTTTTGAAGAGGTTATCTCTGAGATTTTAGCTGACGACTCCATCGAAGTTGAGACCTTATGTGCAGCTTTAGCTAAGATGGTTCAAAAGGACGGTACTTTACTGCTTGATGAATCAAAGCCAGAGCCTCGTATGAGAACCTTTGATGATGACAATCGTGGTAATGGTCGTGAAGGTCGTGAAAGAAAACCCTTCCCTGAGGCAAAGGCTGCTCCTTTACGTGAGTTCCCTGATATGCCAATGGTACGCTTTAGAGTAGCTGTAGGACGCAAGGATGGTGTAAAGCCAGGTCAAATCGTTGGCGCTATTGCTAATGAAGGTAACATTGAGTCTAAGTATATCGGTGAGATCTCTATTTTTGATACCTTCACAACTGTTGATTTACCTGATGGTATGCCAAAAGAGACCATGCACATCCTATCAGATGCAAGAGTATGTGGTCGTGCTTTAGATCTTCGTGTATATACTCAAGAGCCTCCACGTGGTCGCGGTAGAGGTGATAGAGATAACAGAAGCTTTGATAAGCGCTCAAGATCAAATCGAGAATTTGACCGTCAAGGACCTCATTCTGGTAAAGACTTTAAGAAGTTTGAAGGTCAAGAGCGTCGTGGAAACGGTCGTAAGAAGCTTGACTTCAACTCTTTTGATAAAGGCTCACGTCGTGGCTCAAAAGGTGGTTACAAAAGCTCCTTCTCAGGTCGTCGTGAAGGCTTTTAATTAAGGAATTTTTTCTTCAAAACTATATTACAAAGGAGGCGAAAGCCTCCTTTGCTTTTGGTGACTGATAAATTGTCAAATTTGTCTCTTAAAGCTTATTTAAACTAATTTAATAAAACAGGCTCTAGCGATTTTGACTTAATAACTACCTTCTGATCTTTTGAAAATACTACAGCAAAGCGATAGAGATTTTTAGGAGGTAAAATCTTTCCATAAGCTTTGTCTTCGATTTGTTGTAGCGCTTCATTAAGCTTTTCATCTGCACCACTGTCATCACGAGAGATCTTAAATTCAAAAACGAATCTATCATCGCTATTTTCAAGGCAAAGATCGCATCTTCCTTTTGCATGGTACTTTTCGATAGAGCAATTAAGACCTTTATCCACAAAAATTAAGTAGATAAGATCTCTTAGTGTATTCTCATCTTCAAAAAACTTAGATCCGTAAGAGGTGCTATTTAAAATAGTCTCAAATATTTTTACAAATGCATCTAAACTGTGAGAACTACAAGCCTCAAGCATGAGAGCTTGAGTTACACCTTGTTCATAATTTCTCTTATCTGTTAAAGTAGATGTGAATAAAGAGGATACAAACAATTTAGATAAGAACTTTGATACTTCAAGATTAGGAATTCCAAAAACAGCTATGTTGTCATGAGTTTTCTTTATAGTTAGGTAGCCTGCTTGATACATCAAAACTCTTGAGTCCATATCTTTAGGATTTGAAGCTCTTGTTAAACTGTCAAAATCTAATTCAACACTTGCACCATTTTCAGGATTTAATTGATTAAGCGGTAGCAGTGAAAATTCTTTAAAATTATCAAAATGAGTCTGATCTTTTAAATAATTTACCACCAATGTTGAAAAGCCACCACTATTTGACCAGTATGGCTTAAAAGTATAACCTTCGGAGAAATTTCCAAAAAAACTAATTATGGACCAAGTATTATATACGTGAATGCTTGCTGTATCCTCAAAGCAATATCCATCATAATGAAGCTTTAATTTGTTTTTTAAACAGTCAACGCTAAGGTTTAACTTCTTTGCAGCTTCTGTTAGATAATCCTTAAAATAGTGCTCTAACTCTTCATTTGTATAACCTACAATTGCGCCATAATCTTTATTTGTAGATATATCCATTAAGTTGTTAAAAGCTGAAAAAATACTAGTTTGTGAATATCTAGTGATGCCAGTTAAAAATACAAACCTAATTTTATCTTCATTACTTTTTACACATTTATAAAAATTGGATAGACGCTCTCTGACTTTTTTAAACTCACTTTCATCATTCATAAGTTCAGTAAGTGGTGCATCATACTCGTCAATAAGTAATACTACTTCGCAATCCTCGCACTCGCAAAGAAAGCTATAAAAATAGTCTTCAGGTAGATTTGTTTGCGGTTTAGATACTTTTACGCCTAATTCTTTAAAGTTTTTTTCAAGTTTTTGATTAAATTTAGTTACAAAAACTTCGTAAGAGCTATCGCTAGTATCAGAAAAATCCAACCTTAGTACTTTGTACTTATTGTCATCTTGCCAAAGATCATAAATTTTAAGACCTTTAAAAAGCTCTTTTTGTCCACTAAACAAAGCATCAAAGGTTGATACTAATAGCGATTTTCCAAAACGACGTGGTCTTGATAGAACAATTGGAGCAAATTGACTTGCTAGCTTGTATACAAGATCTGTCTTATCAACATAAAGTAAGTTATTTTTTATAATCTTACTAAAGGTTGCTACACCAAAAGGTAGCTTTTGCAGATCTTGCATTTGTTTTCCTTTAATCCTATTTGCAAGATGATCTATTTTTAAGACAGTCTCTTTAACTTAGCCATATAGAAGCCATCAAAGCCACTAGATGGTAAGACATGCTTGTCTTCAACTAGTTCAAACTGTCCTTCATGTGCTTTTAAGAAGGTTTCAATTTGCTTTTCGTTTTCTGAAGGCATAATTGAGCAGGTAGAGTAAATTACAAAACCACCTACTTTAGCAATGTTACTGTAACGAGTTAGGATGTCTTGTTGAAGAGAAATTAACTCTTTGTAATGCTCTCGACCATCACGCCATTTAGAATCTGGCATACGACGAATTACACCAGTACCTGAGCATGGAGCATCGATAAGCACAGTATCAGCAGTGCCTGCCATTCTCTTAATTACTTTAGTAGAATCGATGAGGCGAGTTTCAATATTAAAGGCACCTGCTCTCTTGGCTCTCTTTTTAAGATCTTCAAGTTTCCAGCTTTCAGTATCCATCGCAATGATGACACCTTTACCTGCCATGGAGGCAGCAAGCTGCAGAGTCTTACCACCAGCACCTGCGCAAGTATCTACAACTCTTTGACCAGGCTTTGCATCCACAAAAGCACCAATCATTTGAGAGCCAGCATCCTGTTGCTCAAAACGGCCTTCTTTAAAAGCTTTAGTTCTAAATAGGGCTGAATTTGAGGTAACCTCAAGTGCTAAAGGTACACCTGCTACAGGTTTAGTTACTACGCCTTCTTCACTTAATAAGTGAGCAAGCTCTTCACGAGTACCCTTTAGAGTATTAGTTCTAATAAATCTTTTGGACTCTTGACCTAAAGCTTGACGTTGCTCATCCCATTTGCCTTTAAGCTCACTTGAGCCTAACTCTTGAAGCCAAAGTGGGCAACCGTCTTTATATAATGGCTCATCATTAGCTTGAGCTATACGCTTTTTAAGACCACGTCTATCAAAACCTTCCTCACCTTCAAGCTCAGGTAAAGGCCAGTCTTTATAAGCACAGTAAGAGAAAGTAAGTCTACCTACATGGCGCTCAAAGTCAGATGGTCTTTTAAGATTTGACACAAAAGCAAACAAAGATAGACGAGAGAACATGAAATTGATTTGACGGATTAAAAAGCCCTGCTCAACAGGATCAATTTTAACTTTGTTAAACCAATAAGCATAAGCTCTATCTAAAGAGTTATGCATTACTAATACATCTTCTAAAATAGAATTTACTAAGCGTAATTGGAAAGGGGAGAAACCTTTACGTCTTACAAATTCTACATGCTCATCTTGATGCTTAAAAGAAACTTCATCGCGAGGAGCTTTTTTATCATAGTTACGAGCTTTAAAAGCTCTTTTAGCGTTTTCTAAAAAATCTTTTTTCTCTGTCTTTTTTTCAAAACTTCTGCTTTTTGAGAATTCTTTTTTAGCGCCTTCCTTTTTTACAAAGCCTTTTTTTAAGCCTTGGGTACGATTTACTCGTGATTTTTGAGGAGCCTTATTGTCAAATGCCATGTAATGACCTCTATCTTAACTATGATTTTTTTGTCTTTTTTCCAAAGCCAGATTCTTTTAAGGAAAAACCTTCACGATTTGTCCAAACATCTAGCCCGTTTCTTACAGTGCCTGCAATAATCGCAGCCGCTGCACTAGCACTTTGAAATTGAGTATCTTTAGTAAATATAAAACAATTATGCTCAGGATCAAGCTGTAGTGTACCATCTGAGAGTAATTCCTCTCTTAAATTCTGAATATGTGAAGGCACAGAATCAACCGGCATCAATACTGCTTGAGAATTTTTAGTAACTAAAAAAAATGGTTTATGTCTAGTTCCTTTTGGATAACCATGGGCAGTTACATTCTGACAGCTAAAGGTATAAAGCTCATTAGCTGAAAGAGGAGCTGAGTATTTGATTAAACTCTTAAGTGCTGTTAATTGTTTATAGATTTCAATAGGAATAATTGCATGAGTTTTCTTGCCATTTTTATTGGTAATAAAGGAAACTTCAAGATCTTTCATGCTTAAACCTATAGATACAAAATATAGCTTATTTTAGCATAGAAAGCTTTTAGATAATGGATGGTAGAAATAATAAAAGCACTATTGCTAGTGCTTTTATATTAAGGATTATTGACGATAAGTCTTTAAGAAGTGCTCTAATCTGTCGCAAGCATCGTTAATCACATCGATAGAAGGTAAGAATACCATTCTAAAGTGATTTGGCTCAGGCCAGTTAAAGCCTGTACCTTGAACAATAAGCATCTTCTCCTGACGTAACAGATCCATACAGAACTTCTGATCGTCCTTGATGTTAAACTTCTTATCAAGTTTAGGGAACATGTATAAAGCACCATGTGGTTTTACCACGCTGATACCGTCAATAGCATTTAATCTTTCATACATAGCAGTACGCTGTTGATATAAACGACCACCTGGGATGATAAGCTCATTGATACTCTGATAACCACCTAAAGCGGTTTGAATAGCATGTTGTAGTGGTACGTTAGCGCACAATCTCATAGCCATCATTAACTTAATACCGTCAACAAAGCCTTGATTACGCTTTTTAGGACCAGTGATTAGAATCCAACCCTGTCTAAAACCACAAGCACGATATACTTTTGACAAACCGTTGAAGGTTACCACAGATACATCGTCAGCTAGAGTACAAATACTTCTGTGGGCTACATCATCGTATAAGATCTTGTCATAGATCTCATCTGAGAAAATAACTAAATCGTGTTGACGAGCAAACTCAACAATCTCCTGCAAAATAGGAGTTGGGTACACAGCACCGGTTGGGTTATTTGGGTTAATTAACACAATACCTACGGTTCTTGAGGTAAGTTTCTTTTTCATATCCTCAAGATCAGGATACCAGTTAGCTTGTTCATCACACATGTAGTGCACAGCTTTACCACCTGCTAGGTTAATAGCAGCTGTCCACAATGGATAATCAGGAGCTGGAACTAGAACTTCATCACCATTGTTTAATAGTGCGTTCATAGACATGGTAATAAGCTCTGAGGCACCATTACCAATAAAGATATCATCAGCATCAACGTTCTTTAAACCTTTTTGCTGATAGTATTGGGCAATGGCCTTACGGGCAGAGAAAATACCATTAGACTCACAATAGCCTTGAGAATTAGGTAAGTTACGTATAACATCGCGAACTACCTCTTCAGGCGCCTCAAAACCAAAAGTCGCAGTGTTACCAATATTAAGCTTTAGAATGCGTTGACCCTCTTCTTCCATACGAAGAGCTTCTTGGTGAATTTTTCCTCTAATGTCGTAACAGACATTATCTAGTTTATGTGACTTTTGTAATAACTTCATGTTTTTACCCGTTGAAAAAATATTATTGGTTTTGAGTGTTGTTAATCTTACTACAAAAAGCTTAATTACTCTAACAGTTTCAACAACAACTAAGAGGGTGCTTAAAGATTTTGTAAAAATTTTGCTAAAAACTTAAAAGCTCATACTTTAAGTATGAGCTTTTCAAAATTTAAAAATCTACACCCATGACTTTTTCGTCATAAATCTGTTCAAGTACGTATCTTTCATAGCGTAGGTGAGGGGAAGCTATCTTGTGGTACTTTACTAAATCACGAGTTTTCTGATCGTAAGAAATGGAGTTAGTGTAGAACACAAAAGGAACTCTAACACCTGATTTAGTATGCATAAAGCCCATTAGGTTAGAGACGTTTTGAATAGTACCTGTTTTAGCTGTTACGTTCTTAGCTAAAGGAGGATTTCTAGTAGATGCTCTCCAATGTAAAGTACCCGACTCATCAGCAACAGGTAAGAGCTTTATGAAATCTAGCTTTTGATCGTTTTTGTTGATGAACTCTAGAATTTCAAGCATCTTATGAGGTGTTACTAAGTTGTGAGGGGATAGACCATTACCATCTACAAGATAAGTATTACCTAAATTGATGTTAGCGTAACGATTTAGTACTTGGCGTAGTGCATTTACAGTACGGTGATAGGTGGCTGGCAATTTATAAAATTCAGCAGCAACAGTTTTAGCAATAGCATCTGCGTACAAGTTATTAGACTTGTGCAACATGTATTTGGTAAGTTCACTTAAAGATTTTGATTCAATGGATCCTACAGTTTGGTAACCTTCTTGTTCTGTTCTTGCAAGTAAAATGCGTTTAAAACCAATCTTTTTCTCTTTTAAAATGATGTTAGTCCAGTCTACCGCCCACTGATCAGGATCTGAGACTGCTAAAGATAGTGGCCAAGGTTGATTATTACCAAGTACAGGTACACAACCTGTAATGTGGTACTGATTTTTCATATAAAGTTGAGCTTGAAGTTCGCAGTTACCACCATAATTTGATTGCTTTACACCGATGGCATCAGACTCTAAAACAATAGGACTTGCGCTATTTAGTTTAGCTGTAGCTACATTACCAATACCTTGAGGTTGTAATTGAGCAAACACGCAGTTTCTGTTGATAATGGCAGAGCCAGCTGGAGCTGTAAAACAAATAGGAGTGTCATCCCAAGACCAACCTTGACCTCTTGGCATACCTGCAAATCTACTGATATCTAAGATGACATCACCATCAATTCTTTTAACCCCAAAATTAGCTAAGGTACCAATTAAAGTACGGTAGCTTCTTGAGGTAAAGCTTGGATCACCTACAAACTTAATTAGCACATTTGAATGCAGAGTGCCATTTTGATCTACTACTACCTTACCTTGGCTAGTTACTTTGTTAGAAGCTACAGCAATATTGGTAATAAATTTGTAGTCATGACCTAAATAAAGAATAGCAGCTAAACCTGTAATTACCTTTAAGGTAGAAGCAGGGTGCATATAGGTGTCGTAATTTACACCATAGATTTTATTGTCATGTGGTTTTAAGTAAGCTACACCAACTTGAGAACCTTCAATTGGATTAGGGGAGGCATCAAGAGCGTAAGATTGAGTAGCAAAAAGTGAAATTGATAAACTTAAAAGAAGAGATTTTACGATGTTATTCATTTTTTAAATACCTTATCTAAGGTACAAAATTCAGCGTTTTTACAAAAAAATAAAGCTCCTTATGATACATCAGATAACGATAGTATTAAAGTGACTTAAAAGTTTTCAAAAGTCTTTGAGCTTTTAAATCCTAAATTTAGTGATCTTGATTTAATCATAGGATTATAAAAGCACTTGATGCTAAGCATAGATCGGAAAATATGGTAAAATCTAACAAATTTTAAAACGCTTTGAAGCGTATGAGGAGAAAATTCATGATTATTGAACCAAAAGCACGTGGTTTTATTTGTGTAACCACTCATCCTACCGGTTGTGATGCTAATGTTTTACAGCAAATCAATCTAGTAAAGAGTAAGGGTGCTATTGCAAATGGTCCTAAAAAGGTATTAGTAATCGGTGCTTCAACAGGTTACGGTTTAGCTTCCCGTATCAGTGCAGCTTTCGGCTCTGGTGCTGCAACTATCGGTGTATTCTTTGAAAAAGCAGGTACTGAAAAGCGTCCTGGTACTGCAGGTTGGTACAACACCGCTGCTTTTACTAAATACGCAAAAGAAGCTGGCTTATATGCCCATAACATCAATGCTGATGCTTTCTCAGATGAGTGCCGTGCTAAGACTATTGAAGTTATCAAGCGTGATTTAGGTAAAGTTGATTTAGTAGTTTATTCTCTAGCAGCTCCTGTTCGTAAGATGCCAAAGACAGGCGAAGTTGTAAGATCATCTTTAAAGCCAATTGGTCAAACCTATACCTCAACCGCTATTGATACTAATAAGAATGAAATTATCACCGCTTCTTTAGAGCCAGCAACTCAAGAAGAAATCGACAATACAGTTAAGGTAATGGGCGGTCAAGATTGGGAATTATGGATTGAAGCTTTAAAAGATGCTGATGTTCTAGCTGAAGGTTGTAAGACTGTAGCTTACAGCTACATCGGTACTGAAATCACTTGGCCTATTTACTGGCACGGTGCTTTAGGTAAGGCTAAAGAGGACTTAGATAGAGCTGCTAAAGCAAACCGTCAAAGACTTGAAGGTCTAAAGGGCGATGCTAAAGTTGCTGTATTAAAGAGTGTGGTAACTCAAGCTTCTTCAGCTATTCCTGTAATGCCTTTATACATCTCACTATGCTTTAAGGTAATGAGAGAGAAGGGTACTTACGAGTCAGTAATTGAGCATATCTTTAGAATGTTCTCACAATCAATTTATGGCGATAAAGCTGAGATTGATAGTGAAGATCGTTTACGTATGGATTCTTGGGAATTGTCTTCAGACGTTCAAGGCAAGTGCAAAGAGCTATGGCAACAAGTTACTACTGAGAATCTATTTGAGATTTCTGATTACGCTGATTACAAGAAGCAATTCTTACAGTTATTCGGCTTCGAGGTTGAAGGCGTTGATTACACTAAGGATGTAAATCCTGAAGTTGCTATCGACAACTTAGACAACCTAGTTGGCTAATCTTTAAAATTCATAATTAAACCTCTAAATGTAATGTTTAGAGGTTTTTTATTGCTTAACAACCATCATTTCAATTTTTTTATCCACTCTTTATTCTCTTTTTAATCTCAAAATTCTTGATATACCTAGTGTTTTAGTAGGTATAACTACTAGCTATAGCTAAGTATAAAAAGATAGTATTATTAAAATGTTGCCTTAACCAAAAATTTACAATATTCTATAAACATCGAAAGGCAATAAAGAGAAAATATTATGAAAATCAATCTGTTACTTTATCGAATGTGTGTTTACTGTTGTTAGCAAGTACGAAAAAACAAAAGAACTTAATTTTTACATACCCTAGTTTGAAATTTTAAAAAATTATAAAAATTAAAAAATATTAATCTTTGATAAAGTAAAGGAATTCATTATGAAAAAGTCACAAATTTTAAAAACAGCTTTAGTTTTAGGCCTAGTTTTAGCAACCGCATCTGATGTAGCAAGTGCAGCTGCAGTTTACTCAAAGGATGGTACCACTTTGAATATCAATGGTCGTATCAGAGCACGTTTTAGTAACGGTGATGCAAAGGTAACTTTAGGTGCAGCAGGTAATGGCGATTCAACTTTAAAGAACAATGCTCGTTTTGGTGTAGATGGTCAAACTAAAGTAAATGACAATCTAACTGCTTTCTTCTACGCACAATGGGATACCTCAGATGGTAATGACAGAGACAGTTTCAAATCTCGTGATCAATATGTAGGAGCTGACTTTGGTCAATTCGGTAAAGTAACCGCAGGTCGTTACTTAAGCCCTGTATACAATGTGCTATCAGGTACTGATGTTCACTTTGATTTTACCGGTAATCATTTAGGTGATGCTAACCGTCGTGGCGGTCAATTTAAGTATACCTTTACAGCAAGTGGCTTTGAGGCAAATATCGCTTATCAAACTGCCATTGATGGTATCAATGTAGCTTCCTCTGAAAAGAAGAAATTTGATGTTGACTCAGGATATTCTGCAAGTGTTGGTTACACCTTTGATAATGTAGTATTTGGTCCTCTAGCTTTAAAATTAGGTTATGAATACTTAAAAGGTCAAGCTAATGACGATTTAGTTTCTCTTAAAAATGCTCAATATGACAATTTAGGTGTATTTGCAGCAGGTATCACTTGGGGAACCTACGCATCAGGTCCATATGCTGCAATCAGCTTTAGTAAATCTGATTATGACACTATTGAGAAGAAGGATGACTATAAGCTAGAAGCTTTTGAATCGGTATTTGGTTACGGCTTTGAAAATGGTCTATATGCAGACGTTGGCTATGTATGGCAGCAATTCTCACCAGAAGATCTAAAGACTAATAAGAAGTTATCAACTGGTGGTATTCAAGCAGTAGCAGGTTGGAAGTTAGCACCTAACTTTGTAGTAGATGTTGAGTCATACTTTAACTTAAGCTCAGATGGTAAAACCTCTCGTGAAGCAACTGAAGATGATAAAGGTTACTACAAGGCAGCTTACTCAAATGGTGAGAAAGCAGTTAGTGTAAACGCAGTATACTTCCTATAGTAAAAATACTTAAGTAAATTTCCTATAACAATAAGCTCTGCTAAAAAGCGGGGCTTTTTTCATTTTTGAGTCCATTGACATACATTTTTCAGAATAAATAAAGCACAATACTAAAAGTAAACGGTTATTTTGTTAAGTGAGGACGAACATGTTTGATTACGATTTATTTATTCCAACTCATGTGATTTTTGGTAAAGGTAGAATAAAGGATTTACCATCACAATTATCAAAGTTTGGTCGTAAGGTATTATTAACTTACGGTGGTGGCTCTATCAAAAAGATTGGTCTTTATGATACCGTTAAATCCTTGCTTAAAGATTTTGAAGTATTCGAGTTACCTGGTATTGAGCCTAATCCAAAGATTAGCTCTGTAAGAGATGGTGTAGCTATTTGTAAGAAAGCTAAGATTGACGTTATCTTGGCAGTAGGTGGAGGTAGCGTTATTGATGCCTCAAAGAATATTGCCTGTGGTGCCTGCTTTGATGGTGATCCTTGGGATCTGGTATTAGATTGTTCTAAAGTTGAAAAAGCACTGCCAATTGTAAGTGTGTTAACTCTTACTGCAACTGGTAGTGAATATGATGGCTCTGCGGTAATTTCAAATCCTGAAACTAATGAGAAATTACCTTTATTTGGAACCGGCATTTTAGAGCCAAAAGTATCCTTCTTAGATCCTGAGTATACTTACTCAGTACCAAAGTCACAAACTATTGCAGGTGCTGCTGATATTATCTCTCATACCTTAGAGCAATACATCGTAAAGGATGGCAATATCCTTACTGATGCTATGTGCGAAGGTGTAATAAAAACTGTAATCAAATACACTAAGATTGCCATTGAAGATCCTTGCAACTATGAAGCAAGAGCTCAGTTAATGATGGTAAGCTCCTATGGTTGTAGTGGTAATTTAGCAACCGGTAGAACTCCATCTCCTTGGGTATGTCATGCCATTGAGCATGAAATTAGTGCTTACACAGATATTACACATGGCTATGGTTTAGCCATCATCACTCCTCATTGGATGAATTACTCTTTAAATGAGGATACAGTAGATAGGTTCTATCAATTTGCAGTTAATGTCTTTGATCTTGAGAAATCCACTGACAAGATGAAGGTTGCTAAAGCTGGTATTGCAAAGTTAGCTGCATTCTACAAAGATGTAGGTCTTCCATCTACCTTATCAGAATTAAAGGTTGGCTCAGAACACTTTGAGGATATGGCAAATCATGTTTTAACTCATTGGCAACCTTTAGATACTGCTATTAGACCTGTTGATAAACAGGGAATTTTAGAGATTTTAAAAGCAAGCTTGTAAACTAAGCTAAAAATAAGGAAGCAAAAGCTTCCTTATTTATTAGGTGGAATTAAATTGTTAATGCTCTCAAGATCAAGATCTATTTTAAAATTAGGAAGGTGATCTTTAAAAAACATTACCATATACCAAGGATAGTAGGTGATTTTATCAACCACCTCGATATTGCCTTTGCAAAATACAATGCCTTCAGATATCTTCCATTCACTTACACTAAGCAAATTATTTAAAGCTGCATGACGATGATAATCGTTACCAGATTTTATCTCTACCGCAATAATTTGAGCTCCTTGTTGAACTACAAAGTCTACTTCCCCTATTTTCTGCTTATTAAAGTAATACAAATTAAATTGATTTGCTTTAAGATTAGTGGCAAATACATTTTCTAAAATAGAGCCTAAATTAACACTTAAATTACCAGTTAGAATTTGAAATTGGGCGTTATCTAAACTCTGATTACATAAAAGTCCGTTATCTGACGAATACAACTTAAAGTTTCTAGTTTGTAGGTTTACTTTTAAAGGTAAAACAGGTTCACTAACACTAAAACAAGGTAAGGCAACGCCGGCATCTTCAAGCCATGTAAAAGAGTCTTCATAATCTCTCATTTTCACATTTTTGTTGATAGATGATAATTTAAATTTTCGATTCTTATCGTTGAGAGATGCAGGAATTTGTTTAAATATATTTGTAATTTTATTTTTTCCAATAAGTGCATATTTTTGAATATCTTGTAGATAGAGTTCTAAAATATCATTTTGAGCTTGTTTTACCTTATTGATGTCCTTGTTTTCGATAAAAGACTTTACTGCTTTAGGCATACCGCCTACGACTGTGTAGTATCTGAATAATTCTAATAGTTTTTGGTGAATGGCTTCATGTACTTTAGTTTTTCTCTCAAAGCATTGCTCTAAATACTCAAAAGTTTGTAAAGATAACTTATTTGCTAAACAGAATTCTTTAAAGGTCATTGGATACATGTGCAAAATTGTTTCGTATCCAACAGGAAAAGATGGGACTACTTTGTAATTAACTCCGAGTAAAGAGCCTGATTCAATGTAGTCATATTGTCCATCTTCAACTAAAAACTTAATTGCAGTTCTAGCGTTTGGACATTCTTGAATTTCGTCAAAAAAGATTAGAGTATTGCCTTTCTCTAAAGGTATTGGCGTATATGCTGAAATAAGCATCAATATTGTTTGGGCATTTAAATTGCCATCAAAAATTTCTCTTGCTTTTGGATCTTCAAGAAAATTAAGTTCGATAAAGTTCTTGTAGTGCTCTCTAGCAAATTGCCTTATTAAGTAAGTCTTACCAATTTGCCTTGCTCCTGTTACGAGCAAAGCTCTTTTGTTTTCGGAGTTTTTCCAATTTATAAGATCTTCTGTTGCAGTTCTAAACATGGCTGGTCCTTGTTTATCATTAAAAAGGCATAAATTATAGTGAAATAAGAAAAATATATAAAAATCGACTCTTATAAAAATACACTATTCACAGTACATATTATAGTATAAATAACACGAATTATTGAATATAATCAATGATAAAACACACTATTTTATAATTAAAATTGTTAGAAGAATACACTAATTACTAATTCAATAATTTTAATAATTACACAATTTTATAGATTGATGAATATTATTAACACACAAATATTGAATATAGAAAGCAAAAAAATACACCTTTTTGAATATCAATTATCTTAAACTAGGCTTGATTGTGAGTTTAGGAAAGATAGATAGAATTGAGCGTATAGCCAAAGCCATACGCTCTTTGAAATTAGAGGTGGCTTAGGTATGCTGTTACTGTGTTTTGCATTAAGGTTGCAATGGTCATAGGACCTACACCACCAGGAACCGGTGTAATGTATGCAGCATGCTTTGAAGCCTTTTCAAAATCAACGTCACCACATAGTGAACCGTCTTCAAGACGATTGATACCAACATCGATAACTGTGGCACCATCTTTGATTAAATCTCCATCTAGGAATTTAGGTTTACCTACCGCAACAACTACGATATCAGCGTTCTTAATTAGAGTCTTTTGATCTTCACTCTTTGAGAAACGGTGCGTTACTGTTGTAGTACAACCTGCTAATAGTAATTCTAAAGCCATAGGACGACCAACGATATTTGAAGCGCCTACAACAACAGCATTTAAGCCTTTTAGATCATCACCTAAGGTTTTATGTAACAAGGTCATTACACCATGAGGGGTGCAAGCACAAAGGTATGGAATTCTTTGAGTTAAAAGACCAACGTTGTAAGGATGGAAACCATCAACATCTTTAGTGTAGCTGATCTTTTTAACGATGCTTGATTCATCTAAATGAGAAGGTAGTGGAAATTGAACTAAGATACCATCTACTTCGTCATTATTGTTTAATTCGTCAATAAGAGCATCTAATTGCTCTTGAGTGGTATCAGCGCTTAAATCATAAGCAAAAGACTTAATACCAACTTCTTCACAAGCTCTTCTCTTGTTACGAACATAAACGCAAGATGCAGGATCTGATCCAACTAAAACCACAGCAAGACCTGGTCTTCTGTGTCCTTTAGCAACCATTTCATCTACAGTTACTTTTAATTGAGCTCTTAAGTCTTTAGCAATTGCCTTTCCATCAATAATTGATGCTGTCATCGTTAATTATTCTCCACTATAGATGAATTGTTATCTAAAACTTGTTCTTGAACTTGAGTACTAGCAGTTACAGCTTGAGTATCTTGAAGATAATAGCTTAAACCACTGTATAGCATACGAGCGCTTATTATAAACAAAGCGATAGCAAAAATTCTCTTTAATGTTGTAGGTTTAATATTTTTGCCAACATTGACACCTAATGGTGCACAAAGGTAAGAAACAGGAACTACACACATAGCAGCTAGCACATTAACTAAGCCGTAAGTGCCAATCGGTGCATGAGCTGGAGTTTCATTAGTAAGTAACATCAAGATTGCACCTGGAACACATACAAATAAGGATACAGCTGAAGAGGTACCGATAGCTTTGTGTGGTGGAACTGAGCAAGCATTTAAAACAGGAACGGTTAGAGTACCACCACCGATACCTAGCATAGAGGAGAAGCATGCTATGCAAAAAGAGATAATTGATTGTCCAAATTTTCCTGGTAAGGATGCAAAAGCAGGTTTTGCTTTGGCTCTAAATAAGGTGTTAAGTGAATTTAAAATCATCACGCTACCAAATAATAAGGTAAGCCAAGCACCACCAAATACTTTAGAAACTAAGATGCCAACTACTACACCTAGTAACATAAAGATAGACCAAGACTTAATTACCTCAATATCGGTATTACCTTTTTTATATTGTGAGCGTGCTGCTGAAATGGAGGTTGGGATCATGCAAAGCAGGGAGGTTCCGGTGGCCACCACAATTGCAATATTAGGATCAATCTTGAAAAATCCAGTAAACACTAAGTAGAAGCATGGTACGAAGATAATACCGCCACCAACTCCTAGTAAACCTGCTAAGAAACCAGCTAATACGCCACAGAGTAATAATACTCCAACAGTAATAGCAAGCTCTATAAAAGTAATTCCTAAAATCATTGTAAACCAGCTTATTTACGAAAATTTAAACTGCTTAATTTTACCAAATTTTCAAGGTGCGATTAAGTAAATTTAAAGATAGAAAAATTTGAAATAATAAAGGCTTATTTATGCGAATTTGTTAAATAATGATTAACATTCATGAAAAAAAATCAAAAAATTGATTGACGAGTATAACAAGTTCTTGTATTATTTCACTCCGTTAAATCACTTCAAGAATGAAGTTAAGAGTTTAGGCAATACCTAATCCATAGCTTGCGTCCTTAGCTCAGTTGGATAGAGCAACAGCCTTCTAAGCTGTGGGTCAGAGGTTCGATTCCTCTAGGACGCGCCAAGCTGATTTAACATACTACGATGGTGGCTATAGCTCAGTTGGTAGAGTCCCGGATTGTGATTCCGGTTGTCAAGGGTTCGAGCCCCTTTAGCCACCCCATCTTTAGTATACAATCTCGCGGGAGTGGCGAAATTGGTAGACGCACCAGATTTAGGTTCTGGCGCCTTCGGTGTAAGAGTTCGAGTCTCTTCTCCCGCACCACCTTGATTGTATTCTCCAAAAAAAATCGTAGTTACCGATAGTTTAAGACTATTCAATTCTCGCGGGAGTGGCGAAATTGGTAGACGCACCAGATTTAGGTTCTGGCGCCTTCGGTGTAAGAGTTCGAGTCTCTTCTCCCGCACCACCTTCTTCCTTCATCTCTGTAATTTTGACCATTAAACTTATTGGTAATAAATGGAAACTTTTGATTTTAAGCTCTCTCTTTTTAGGCACTTGTAGATTTAATCAGTTGCAAATAGAGCTTGGTGATATTAGCCAAAAGGTACTAACACAGAATTTAAGAGATCTTGAAAGAGCAAAACTAATTACAAGGACTGTTTATCCTGAGGTTCCACCTAGAGTAGAGTATTCGTTAACTTCATTAGGACAATCTTTGAAAGGAATAGTGCAAGCAATGAAAGACTTTGGAGAGAATTACCAAGCTTCTTGCTTGCAGAGAAAAAAGTAAAAACTAAGTCCTCATAGCCTTAGCTATTAGGTTAGTTTTGGTGTTCAGAGTTTGGATAGCAGCCTAAAATCTTTAAAAGATTAGTGCATGGCTTTAAGTCCTCAAGAATATCCTGCATTGCAGAGGAGGAAGCATTAGCTTCGATATCTGCAAAGAAGATCTCCTCCCAAGTATCCTCATTAGCATTGATCTTTGGTCTTGAGATTAACTTGGTAACATTAAGATTATGCTTTGAGATCTCTTGTAATACATTCAATAGTGAGCCTGGCTGATACTTCTTCACACTAAAGGCAAGCGAAGTCTTAGCTTCAATATTCTCCGGCACAATAATAGAGTTCATGCTGATGACAATAAAGCGTGTGAAATTGTGGATATTGTTAGCAATATTGTCAGCAAGTGGAGTTAAGTCGTAGAAAGAGGCTGCCATGTGAGAGCCTATTGCAACATGTTTAGGATCTTGTTTTTCTTTGATAAGTTGCATAGCCTCTGAAGTTGCCTTAGTGTAATGAATAGTAGCATTAGGTAAGACATCTTTTAACCACTTTGAGCATTGAGCTACAGGCTGAGGATGAGAGTAAATATCAGTAATTTCTTTTAAGTCGATATGTTTGCAGCCTAAAACTGCATGATCAATTGGTACAAATAATTCACCTACAATTGAAGCTTTAGTAGTTTGAATAACATCTAAAACCTCATTGATAGATCCTGAAGAAGAGTTTTCAATAGGTAAAATACCATATTCGCATTTACCTGATTCTACAAGACCTACAATTTGAGAGAAGGTCTGACATCCTTCAAATCTGATATTGCCTTTAAAACCTTCTAAATATTTGCATGATGCTACATGAGAATAGCTACCAGTATTACCAAGGTAGGCTACAGAAGTATCTCTTACCACAGAGCTTTGATTAGCTTTAGCTACGATATAGTGTTGCTCTTGAGCACAAGTATTCTTGATGATGGTTTTAAATACATCTGATACATAGGATGGTGGTAAACCTAAATCTTTAGCTTGAGCTCTTAACTTTACTAATTTTGCATGCTCACGAGTGGCATCGACAATGCTTTGATTGTGCACTAACTTATACTCAGCTATGTCATTAGCTACATCCATGCGCTCTTCTAATAATTTTATGATTTGGTTGTCAATACGGT
>JAEWPL010000182.1 GCA_023460615.1 Pseudomonadota bacterium
CTGTCACCTACAACTTGACGTAAAGCAGCATCTAATAAGTGAGTTGCACTGTGATGCTTTGCAATCTCTGCTCTATTGTCAGCATCTACAGTAGCAGTAACTTTAGCACCCTTATCAAATTGACCGATATCTACACGACCAACATGGATAGTAGCCTTAGCTACATGCTTAGTATCCTCAACGATGAAACGAGCATATTCACCGATAGTGATAACACCTTTATCACCAACCTGACCGCCCATCTCGCCGTAGAATGGAGTCTTGTCTAAAACAATAACTGCATTCTCATCAGTTGCGATTGAATCAACTTCTACACCATCTTTGAAGATATGAGTGATGGTGCCATCTGAAGTTAAAGCGTTGTAGCCTTCAAATACTGTGTTTTCAGTGATCTTTAATTCTTTGTTGTAATCAATACCGAAGGTTGAAGCTTGCTTTGCACGAGCTTTTTGCTCTGCCATGCACTTATCAAACTCTTCCATATCAACAACATAACCACGGTCACGCACAACATCTTGAGTTAAATCTGCAGGGAAACCGTAGGTATCGTATAACTTAAAGGCAACATCGCCCTTGAAAGTCTTTGAATCACCTAATTTTACTAATTCTTGCTCTAATAGAGCTAAACCTCTATCTAGAGTATTTAAGAACTGCTCTTCTTCTTTCTTTAAGGTTCTCTCAATTAAAGCTTGTTGCTCAACTAATTCTGGATAAGCCTTACCCATTAGTTCAGCAAGTTTTGCTACAAGCTTGTAGAAGAATACATCCTTAGCACCTAATAGACGACCATGACGTACAGCACGACGAATGATACGACGTAATACGTAGCCACGACCTTCATTTGAAGGTAATACACCGTCTGCAATTAAGAAAGAGCATGATCTGATGTGATCAGCAATTACACGTAAGGATTTTGACTGAAGATCAGTTACACCTAAGATTTCAGCAGCAGCTTTTTCTAGTGCTACAAACAAGTCGATATCATAGTTTGAATGTACGCCTTGTAATACAGCAGCAATACGCTCTAGACCTAAACCATTATCAATCATTGGCTTAGCTAGTTTCTCAAAGGTACCATCAATCTTACGGTTGTACTGCATGAACACGATGTTCCAAATTTCGATAAATCTGTCACCGTCTTCATCAGGTGATCCTGGAGGGCCACCTTGAACATCTTCACCATGGTCGTAGAAGATTTCAGAGCATGGACCACATGGACCTGTATCACCCATCTGCCAGAAGTTATCTGACTCGTACAAACCACCTTTGTTGTCGCCAATGCGAACAATCTTCTCTGGTGGTAGACCGATTTGCTTATTCCAAATGTCATAAGCTTCATCGTCTTTATCATATACAGTTACCATTAAAGACTCTTTTGGTAACTTGTATACTTCTGTTAATAAAGTCCAAGCAAACTTAATAGCTTCTTTCTTGAAATAATCACCGAAGCTGAAGTTACCTAGCATTTCAAAGAAAGTGTGGTGACGAGCTGTATAACCTACGTTATCTAAGTCGTTTTGCTTACCACCTGCACGAACACACTTTTGAGCTGTAGTTGCTCTTACGTATTCACGCTTTTCTTTGCCTAAATAGATATCCTTGAACTGATTCATACCTGCATTGGTGAATAGCAAGGTAGGATCATTGTATGGAACTAGTGAACTTGAGCGAACAATCTTGTGTCCGTTTTTCTCAAAGAATTTCAAATACGCATCGCGTATTTGATCTGTGGTCATGTACATTTAATTGGATCCTATAATTTTATGTATTTGAAATATGCAAATTATACAATCTTTTAGGCTAATTATTGCAAATCAGCCTATAAGAATTTTTTGATTAAAATTTTAGCTAGTTGCTACTACTTTGTAACTGTTGCTGTTTATAAATTTCTACACACTTTAATTCATACTTCTTTTGGTAAAGATATGCGCAAACTACACCTAAAATGCCTAGTAGTGCACCAAAGACAGCCACCATCCCAAGATTTAAGTCAAAGGTAAATGGTACACCGCCAATTAAAGCTCCCAACATATTTCCAAAATTGAAAGCAACTTGGATCATGGCAGAGCCAATTAAAGGTCCGCCTATTGCTGTATGCAGAATTGATACTTGCTGTGGAGTACCTACCGCAAATAAACATAAACCTACAAGACAAGCTAAAACTACACCTACTGGAGTGATAAAACCAATTGCTGCCATTAAGATCATGGTAATAACGCCCATGATGTGAAAGTACATAAAGACTTTACCTGAGCGCAACTTATCGGCTAAATGTCCTGAGATCAAATTACCAAAGACCATAGATAGACCAATACCAACCATCACCGCTGAAACATAAGCAAGTGGTAGTGAGCCAAACTGTGTAAGCAATGGACTTACATATGATAGAACACAGAACATACCTCCGTTACCAAAGAAGGTTGCTAGTAGCACTAGCCATGGAGCTACAGTTTTTAGAAACTTAAATTGTGTTTTAAAAGTAGTAGGTGGAATTTTACCTGTATCAGGAAGCCATTTGATGACACTAAATAATACGATTAAGCCCCAGAAGAAAAGTAAGTAGAACACTACTCTCCAAGATACAGAGTGAGCTAAAGCTGTTCCTAAAGGTACACCAAACACATTAGCTACCGTCATACCTGCAACCATAATAGCTACAGCACTATTGCCTTTACCATTAGTTGCAATTCTTTGAGCTACGATGGCACCTACACCAAAGAAACATCCATGCGGAAGACCAGAGATAAATCTAGTTAATAATAGAACATTAAATGAGTTTGCAAAACTTGTAGCCACAATACCTACAAGTTGCACTACTACTAAAGCTATTACGATATGCTTTAGTTTAAATTTATGCAAAAACGCTAATGCTAAAGCGCCAACCATCACGCCAAAAGCGTAAGCTGAAATTGCATGGCCTGCTGTGGCTACACTTACATCAAAATCTTTGGCAATGTAAGGCAACAATCCCATCATTACAAACTCTGCTACACCTAAAGATAAGGTGCCAAAAGCAAGAGCAATCAGTCCTTTGATTCCATTCATATTTGATCTTCTTATTTACTAATTCATAAAGGTTTTAGGTGATGAAATTTTAGCAAAATTTATAACCTACAAGGTGATGAAAATTTTTGCATTATAAAAGCCAATCATACTTGCAACTCTAAACTCAATTTAGTTGCGTACACATCTATATTTGTACGAAATTAAATCGGTTAAATTTAAGTCAAATAATATTTCAATGACTTAAAAATCAAACGTAAATTTTATTGTTTGATTTTACCCATATTAGTAACTATAATCTAGGTAACACATGTAGGATATTGATTATGAAAGAAAGTCGAAATTTAGAATTTAAATCTCAAGTTTCAAATAGCTTTTTAAAAACAGTTAGTGCTTTTGCAAACTTTGGATCAGGCACAATCCTTTTTGGTATTGATGATAATGGAGATGTATGTGGACTAGATAATCCAGTTCAAGCATGTCTTGATATTGAAAATCGTATTAACGATTCTATTCAGCCTAAACCTAATTTTAAGCTTTCAATTACACATAAAAATAAAGTAGTCACTCTTGAAGTGCTTGAAGGAGAGAACAAACCTTATTTGTACAAAGGTAAAGCCTACAGACGTTCTGATACAGCTAGCATTGAAGTTGACAATTTTGAGTTAAAAAGGCTGGTTCTAGAAGGATCTAACCTATTGTTTGAGGAAATTGAATCTTCAAAACAAGATCTAGAGTTTTCTTATCTAAATCAAAAAATGTTAGAGAAATTAGAGGTACCTGGCAGTGATGAAACTGTTTTAAGAACTTTAGGTTTTTATACTAAAAATAGAGTTTTTAATAACGCAGCCGCGCTTTTTGCCGATTGTAACCAATTTCCAGGAATTGATATCGCAAGATTTGGAGAGTCGATTAACATCATCAAAGACAGAGAAACTCACAGCAATATGTGTATTCTCAAGCAGTACGACAATACTGTTGAGCTATTCAAGAAATACTACCAGTATGATGTCATTGAATCAATTGAACGTAAAACTGTTGATTTAATTCCTGAGGTTGCTTTCAGAGAAGCCGTTGCCAACGCTTTAGTCCATAGAACTTGGGATATTAACTCTCATATTAAAATAGCTATGTTTGACGATAAAGTTGAAATTACCTATCCTTCGTCACTATCTTATAGCTCGACTGAAGGTTGCAATACCATAGGAAAGATCAACTCAATATGTAATCCTACAGTGGCAAATGTGTTTTTTCGTTTAAAGCTAATTGAGAACTTTGGTTTTAGCACTAGAAGAATTAACAATAGCTACAAAGACAGCTTGGTTAAGCCTGAGTTTACAGTTTTTGAGAACTCTATAAAAATAGTGCTACCAACTCTAACTCAAAAAACTTTAGCTACTAAAAATGAGCAAGTTATTTTGGATCTTATGTGCCATCAGCAGCTACTATCATCTAGTCAAATTTCTAAGATGTCCAAATTTACCAAGGATAAAACAATACGAAATCTTAATAGCTTAGTTGATAAAGGCTATATCAAGAAAACAGGTACAGGAAGAGGCACGAAGTACTATTGCAACTAGAGATGAGAACTAGTTTTCAAGAAACTCTTGATATAAATATTACACAGGTTTTAGCAAATTTTTAGACTTCTCGTGTCCAATTTTTTCAAAATTTTGGACACGTTATTTTTTTACGTCCAAAAATTTCGATTTTTTGGGCACATTAATCCTCAAATCTGTTAACTAAATAATGTCCCCCTTTTTTTGTCTTTTTCTATACCCCTATTTTAAGGGGTAATCTAATTCACTGTGCTTATTTATTCACTTTGTTCACTAGTGTTTAATAATTAAATTTTACCACTTAAATTGATTGTAATTACTTGAATTTCAACAATAAAATCAGAACATTTTTTAACAAAAATGAACAGTTATGAACAGTGTCGAGGTTGTCTTTTGTGGAGTGTTTTGGATGATTTTGGCAGGGGCAGAAATATTCCAAACTAGAAAAATCAATAAGTTATTTTGAATAGCACGTAATGTCACGAAACACATTATTTTTTCTATTCTTAGCAAAGTGCAACTAAAAGAAATGATTACTCTAAATTACACAATTTTGTAAAAATAACGATTTTCGTTTTAATGTACCATGTCGGAATACTGATACACCATGTTGGAAAACCGTTATACCATGTTGGAAAATCAATATACCAAGTTGGAAAATTTGATAGAAAAGGTTGGATAAGAAAATTATGTTTTCAACGACTTTTCAACAAGTTATCCACACTATTTAAGTGCAAACCATTTACATTTGCAGTGACAGCATGATTTTTTAATTCTCATTTTTTGGTAACTGGTAAGAAGTAAGTTAATTCTACCATTTTCCAAGGCTACATAAAGTTCACTTTTAACAGGTGAATTGTTCATTAAAAATTAGTGTGACTATAACCACATTTTTGGTTGATATTGTTTTTTTATGGTGGTTCTAAAATACCCCCTAAATTTGCAATATAA
>JAEWPL010000183.1 GCA_023460615.1 Pseudomonadota bacterium
GTTATGAGCTCATACTTATAACCATGCTCAGCACAGTACAATTCAAGTACTTGTGATTGTCTTACTAAATCTTCTTTTTGATCGTGAGAGCTTACTCTAGCATAAGCTATGGTTTTTCTCTCATCTACTACAGTAGGCACTTCCTTTCCACTGATTGCTACAATCCTATCTAAGTTATATCGTCTTGTACCACCAGGTGAAATAGAATCAGGTTTTAACTTACCTGACTTCTCCCAATTTCTCATGGTTTGAACGTGAACACCTAATAGTTTTGCTGCTTGACCTATGGAAATTATTTTTGATATATTCTTAATACCTACTAAATATTAGTAGGTATTATAAACAATTTATATATTTATTGCAACAGTTAATTACCCTTTAATCTTAAATTTCCACAGTAAATTAACTGCTAAGTTTCATAGCTGTGGTAAAATTAACTTCTATCAAAAGAAAATTATCTAAAGCTAAATTTAAATTCAATGGATCAAAAATGACAGATTATAGTAGTTTTGCAAACGGTGGTATTACCTTAATTAAACCATATCAAGCAGGTAAACCAATTGAAGAAGTTCAACGACAGTTAGGTCTTAAGGATGTAATTAAGTTAGCTTCAAATGAGAATCCTTTCGGTATGGGACCTAAAGCTAAGGCAGCAGCTTTAGCTTGTGTTGAAAATGCTAATTTATACCCAGATTCAAATGGTTACTACCTAAAGCAAAAGCTACAACAAAAATTTTCCTACAATCCAAATAAGATAACTTTAGGCGCAGGCTCAAATGAGCTTATCAATTTGCTTTTTGAAGCTTTTGTAAATGAGAAAGTAAATGTAGTATTCCCAGAATACTCTTTTGTAGTATATCCAATGGAAACTACTGTAAATGGCGCTCAAGCTAAAGTAATTCCACTAAAAAATTACAATGCTGATCTTGATGCAATTTTAGCTGCTATCGATGAGAATACTCGTATCGTAGCTTTTGCAAATCCATCAAATCCTATCGGTACTGCTATTTCTTCAAAGAGCATGTACGAATTTTTAAAGAAAGTTCCAAAGCAAACTTTAGTTGTAATCGATGAAGCTTACAACGAATTTAACAGTGGTGATGACACATATCAGGATTCTGCTAAGTGGACTGATGAGTTTGAGAACTTAGTTATTTCAAGAACCTTCTCAAAAGCTTATGGTCTAGCAGGTCTTCGTGTAGGTTACATGATTGCCAACGAGGAAATTACCTCTATCCTAAATCGTCTAAGAGCTCCATTTAATGTAAATATCGTAGCTCTTGCAGCTGCTACTGCAGCTTTAGATGACGAGGAGTTCTTACAAAAGACTGTAAATAACAATACTAAAGAGCGCGCTCGTTACGAGCAATTCTGTAAAGCTCACAACTTATTTATGATCCCATCAAAGGCAAACTTTGTGGCTATCGATTTTAAAGGTTATGATGCGCAAAAGATTGCAGATAAACTTTTACACAAAGGTGTAATTGTGCGTCCATTACTAGGTTACAAACTAAAAGATATCCTACGTGTATCTATTGGCACTGAAAGTGAAAACGATAGATTCTTTACCACCCTTGAGGCAATTTTAAAGGAAGAGCGTTAATTGAAAAACTCACTTAAACTCAATAAGATCAATGCTGTATCAGGTAAAGTTATTCTACCTGGATCTAAAAGCTTATCTAACAGAGCTTTGTTAGTATCAGCACTAGCAAAAGGCGACACTAAATTACTTAACGTCTTAAAATCAGACGATACTAATCGCATGATTGAGGCTTTAACTAAGCTTAATGTCAAACTAAACGTTAATGCTAATACCATTGATGTGCAAGGCTTAGGTGGTGTTTTTGATGAAGGCTTAAATACTGTAGATTTATATCTTGGTAACGCTGGTACTGCTATGCGCCCTTTATGCTCTGTATTAGCTGTATCAAAAGGTTTGTTTAATCTCACAGGTGAGCCTCGTATGATGGAAAGACCTATTGGTCCTTTAACAGAGGCTTTAAAATCTATTGGTTTGAGCATTGAATATTTAAACAATGACGGTTTTCCTCCCCTTAGAATTCGTGGCTCTAAAGTAAACTCTCATGAAGTTTCAATAAGTGGTACTACCTCAAGTCAGTTTATTACCGCTTTGTTGATGACTGCCCCTGTTTGTGGAGGTCTTAAGATTAAGATTGAAGGAGATTTAATCTCTAAACCTTATGTAGATTTAACCATCAACTTAATCGAGAAATTTGGTGCAAAAGTTCACCGTAATGGCTACAGTGAATTTGAAGTTGAAGGTACAGGTTACCAAAGTCCTAAATCTTACCTTATAGAAGGTGATGCTACAGGTGCCACTTACTTTGCTGCAGCTGCCGCAATTGGTGGCGAGCTTGAGATTTACGGTTTACCAAAAGATTGTGCACAAGGTGACATCAAGTTTATGGATGTGCTAAAAGCTATGGGCGCAAAGGTAAGTTTTGGGGACAATTCTGTGATAGTTAAAAAGTCTAAGCTTCACGGTATTGAAATTGATATGAATGCAATGCCAGATGCTGCTATGACTTTAGTGCCACTTGCTTTATACACAGATTCTCCTGTAGTAATTAAGAATATTGCAAGCTGGAGAGTAAAAGAGACCGATAGAATTCAAGCTATGGTAAATGAAATGTCTAAGCTTGGTGTTAAGGTATCCTCAGGTCAAGACTACATCAGTATCGATGCTAGCGTAAGAAATGATGCTACACCAACCTTTGATACTTATAATGATCACCGTATGGCAATGTGTATGTCTTTAGTTGCTTTTGACAGAGACATTGTGATAAATGATCCTGATTGTATCAATAAGACCTTCCCAACCTACTTTACAACTCTTAAATCTGTTTGCAAATAATCTAGCAGATAAAAAAAATCCAGTGTTATAACAACACTGGATATATAAGGTAAGATAAATCTTAATTAAGACAAAAGTGTCTTAAACTTGAAAACGTAACTGCCCAACATTCAGTAACTCTCGTGTTCTCAAGTTCTTGATTACATTCTATGGCTAAGCTTTGTATATGTAAAATACTATTTATTTATACCTAGCTATAGTAAATAACTATACCAATAAAATTGTTTAATAAAATGTAATTTTTTGTAGAAGTAAGTTTTTCTAAAACTCCTAGAATGAAGCTATTGATTACTCTTATTTAAGGAGTTTCTATGGACAAAATAGCTGTAAATCAAAAAGAGTTTGAGATTATAAAATTACTTGGTAAAGGTAAAGGTGGGTACTCCTACCTGTGTAAAGATGGACAAAAACAGGTAGTAGTAAAAAAGATCCACCACGAGCCATGCTCCTACTACACTTTTGGTAATAAGATTGAGTCAGAGTGTAATGACTATCAAAGATTGTCTAATATCGGCGTCTTAATGCCAAAAATGCTGGATGTTGATAAAGCAAAAGAGACTATCTTAAAAGAATATATCGATGGTCCTACTGTTTACGATTTAGTAAAACAAGATTGCCTGCCAGAATTTGCAGTCCCATTTATAAAAGAAGTTTGTCAAAAACTGTATGCTGCTAACACCAACATTGATTATTTTCCAACTAATTTTGTGGTGCAAGAAAATCAGCTTTACTATGTCGATTACGAGTGTAACGACTACATGCAAGAGTGGAACTTTGAAAACTGGGGCATCAAATACTGGTCAAAGACTCCTGAGTTTTTACAATACGTAAAAGATCATGAGTAGTGTATTTTTTCAATCTAAAGGTGGTAGCAATTACCGCCTTTAAGTCTCTTGATAAAAGATCTTTTCATTTTTATCCTCATAAATTTGCAACTTTTTAAGCCTTAAAAATCTCTAAAATTAGCCCTTAACTATTTAATTTTACAAAAGAATAGCTTCTTTCTATATCCTAGTATAAAAAATTAGTATTACTAACTTGTTGATTGTCCTAAAAATTTTAAATACTATAAAACCCATAGGAAAGATAGGTAATACACCTAAACAGAATTAAGTAGAAGAAAGAGGATAAGAATATGTCATACAAGTTTGAAACCTTACAGTTACATGTTGGTCAAGAGTCAGCAGATCCTGCAACCGATTCAAGAGCAGTACCAATTTATCAGACTACTTCCTACGTATTCCACAATTCACAGCATGCTGAAGATCGTTTTGGTCTTAAAGATGCTGGTAACATCTACGGTCGTTTAACTAACTCAACTCAAGATGTTCTAGAAAAAAGAGTTGCAGCCTTAGAAGGTGGTGTTGGCGCCTTGGCTGTAGCCTCTGGTGCAGCCGCCATTACTTATGCGCTACAAGCTTTAGCTGCAAATGGCGGACACATCGTAGCTCAAAAGACTATCTACGGTGGCTCTTTTAACTTACTTGCTCACACTTTACCTTTATATGGTATTAAGACTACTTTTGTTGATATCCACAATTTAGAGGAAGTAAAAAACGCTATCACCAAAGATACTCGTGCTATCTACATTGAAACTTTAGGTAACCCAAATTCAGATATTCCTGATATTGATGCACTAGCTGTTTTAGCTCACGAGCACAATTTACCATTAGTTGTTGATAACACCTTTGGTACTCCTTATTTTGTAAGACCAATTGAACATGGAGCTGATATTGTAGTGCACTCAGCTACTAAGTTCTTAGGTGGTCACGGTACAACTTTAGGTGGCATTATTGTAGATTCTGGTAAGTTTGATTGGGAGAAAAATGCTGATAAATACGCTCCAATTGCCAAACCAAATCCAAGTTACCATGGTATTGCCTTTACAAAAGCTGTAGGTAATTTAGCATTCATAATTTACCTAAGAGCAATTATCTTACGTGATACTGGTGCTACTATTTCTCCATTTAACGCTTTCTTGCTCTTACAAGGTATTGAGACTTTATCTTTAAGATTAGAAAGACATGCTTACAATACTCAAAAGGTACTAGAGTACTTACAAGCTCATGATAAGGTTGTTAAAATCAACCATCCTGCAATTGAGTCTCACCCACAGCATCAATTGTATAAGAAGTACTTTAAAAACGGTGGTGCCTCAATCTTTACCTTTGATATTAAAGGTGGCAAAAAAGAAGCCTTCAAGTTTATCGACAATTTAAAGATCTTCTCCCTACTTGCAAATGTTGCAGATGTGAAGTCTTTGGTAATTCATCCTGCTTCCACTACCCATTCACAGTTGTCACCTGAGGAGTTAGCTCAAGCAGGGATCTCTGATAGCACCATCAGACTATCTATTGGTACTGAGCATATTGATGACATCATAGCTGATCTTGAAAACGGCTTTAAGGCATTAGATGAAGATCTAAAATTTGTGGCATAAAAAGAGAAAAAGGTAGGTAAAATTTTACCTACCTTATGAGTTTCAAGATCATTCTAAGACATAGCAAGGTTTGTATTCTTTTTGAGAGAGTAATACACGACCTTGTTTGATGTAACTTTCAAGTAATTGACCTAAAGACTCAATAATCTCCTTATCTCCATGTAATTTAAATGGTCCGTGAGCAGCAACAGCTTTAATACCATTTTCTTTTACATTACCAGTTACAATACCAGAAAAAGCTGAGCGCAAACTGCAAGCTAACTGCCATGGTTCTTGATCTCTTGAAAGATCTAAAGAGTGCATGAACTCATGGGTGATAGGATGAGCAATCTGCAACTGATGAGGGATAAATAAATCCCAGTTAAAACAATAAGAGTCATGAGTGATGGTTCTATGATCAAGCACAGTATCATTATTGTCTTTAACTTTTTTAGCAACAGCTTTTGGATCATCAATAATTAAGTCATAGTATCTTGTGATGTCTTTACCAAAGCACTTAATTAAAAAGTCCTCTAAAGCCTTAAAGTAACCTTCAGACTTTTTATCACCAGTTAAGATTAAAGGTAAAAAGTTGTGCTTATTCTCTTTGCAAAGCTTAATACATAAGATGTATAAAAGCTCTTCAGCTGTACCTGGACCGCCAGGGAAGATAATAAGGTTATGACCTAAACGTACAAAAGCTTCAAGTCTCTTTTCAATATCAGGCATGATAACTAAATCTGTTACCATGGCATTAGGTGGCTCTGCAGCAATAATTGAAGGCTCAGTAAGGCCTATCATGCGACATTTTTCCTGCTCGCACTGCTCAGAATAACCTTGCAATGATCCTTTCATAGGTGCTTCCATGACCCCAGGACCACAACCTGTGCAGATATCGATTTTTCTAAGACCTAGCTCTAAACCTACTTGATAAGCATAGTCATATTCATTTTGAGGAATAGAGTGACCACCCCAGCAAACCGCTAAATTTGGTTTAATACCTGCTTTTAAGACATTGGCATTTCTTAAATTCACAAAGATCTGATTAGTGATATAAGCACTTTCTGTAGCATATTTCTTTTTAATAAAGTCTAAATCAGGATCTTTTGCCATCTGCATTTGTACAATATCACGTAATACTGCATACAAATGTTTACGTAACTTTTTAATTACCTGACCTTCAACTAGGGCACTTGGTGGTGGATTTATCAACTCTAACTTTAAGCCACGCTCATTACGAATAACATTAATCTCAAAATTACTAAAATTGTCTAAAAGCTCTTTAGAATTGTCGGTTACGTTACCACTGTTTAACACTGCTAATGAGCAGTTACGATATAAATCATATAAATCGCCTTGACTTGACAATGACAAAGAATCTGCTTCTGCTTGAGTTAGCAGTGCCATTGAACCTACAGGCCAAACATCAACTACACTCATAGTTGCTCCTTAATTATTTTTATTATCACACTATGAGTATAGGTCGAAAATGTAAAGAAATGCTAAAGAAATTGTACAGCCTGTACAATTATTGACGAATTGTTCTTAACATTAGAGGTGACAGACTCTTTTGATTAGTTCTTACCGGGTTAATATCAATACCGCCACGACGAGTAAAAAAGGCTGCTACTGTAAGTTTTTTAGGATTTAAATAGCTTACAAGATCTGAATAAATCAATTCAACACACTGCTCATGAAAACCTTGGTGGTGACGTAAAGATACAAGATAAGTAAGTAAACTTTCTTCTTTTATCTTTCTGCCTTCATAGCAAATCATGATACTAGCGTAATCAGGTTGTGCGGTTACAGGACACAAGCTTCTAAATAAATTAGTGTAGTAAGTCTTACTAATTTCTTTTTTGTCATCAAAAGCTAGTACTTCAGGTGAGTAGTTAAAGTTTTTTAAACTTAACTCCTTACAAGAGCTAAGATCTTCAAGACAAGTACCTTTAATGGTGTGAATCGCAAAATCCTTTGAATGCAAAGGATAGAGTTTTATCTCAACTTTACACTCTAAGAGCTTTGATAAATCTCTCTCAAATACCTTTTGTACAAATGACAAATCTTTAAATCTAGTCATGGTAAAAGACATGGTGTAAAGCTTTAAAGATTTTGATTCTACGATGTACTTACTTTTAGCAGGTACAATCATACAGCCCATGCATACACAAGGTAAGCCATTTAAGTTTAAGTAGGTAAGCTCATATAAGTGCCAGACATCAAAGCCATCAAAACTTTTTAAATTCTTAATAGAGCTGCGACCTAATTGTCTTTCAATTCTTTGAAGTAAAGATGGTGAGTACTCTTCTTGATAAGTTGTACTTTTACCTAAAACCAAATTAGTTGTATCCACTATAAATCTCCAAAAGTACAACCTAAGATGCTTAAAGCTGCTAAAGCTGCAGTTTCAGTACGTAAAATTCTAGGACCTAAGGTTACACCCACAAAATTATTTTCTGAGGCTTTTTGAATTTCGCTGTCATCAAGTCCGCCTTCTGGACCTATGAGTAATCTTAACTTAGACTTAATTTTAATTTCACTTAATTTAATAGAAGCTTTAGGATCTAGGGTAAGGCTTAGCGCTTGTGGATCTTTTGAGTACCAATCGTCGATATTAGTGATATCGCAAACTTTAGGTACAACATTACGACCACATTGTTCGCAGGCACTGATAGCTATTTTTTGCCACTGCTCAACCTTTTTGTCTTTTCGTTTGTCATCAAGCTTTACCCCACAGCGACTAGAGTAGAGAGGAGTAATTTTTGAAATACCTAATTCAACTGCCTTTTGAATGGTAAATTCCATCTTATCTCCACGACTGATGACTTGACCTAATTCTATGAATAGGGGAGATTCTACGTTTACTGACAATTTATTTAGGCATTTGAAATTAGCCTTTTTACCTACATTAGTAAGTACAGCTTCATACTCATTACCTACACCGTCGAAGACTACAAATGGAGTATTGGCAGTAAAACGAAGTACTCTAATTAAATGACCATAACCGTCCTCATCTAAGGTAAATTCGTCATTTAAGTTTAAAGGTGCGCCTAATTGGCAAATTCTTACGGTTCTCATTGTTAATATTTACATGCTTTAGTTACAAATGGATTGTCGTTACCTTGAGCTTTGGTTGCAAGCTTATTGTAAAGGCATTCATTGTAGGTTGGTTTAAACTTTTTATTCCACTGATTGAATAAGTTAATGTGTTCATTATCAAGTGGAATATGATAGCGATTAGACATATAAAGATAAGCTCTTGCTACTTGTCCTTTTGCTCTGTCTGGGATCATAGCACGCTGTCTTTTACGGTCGATTATCACCTCACACTTACCATATGGGGAAGTGCCTCTTAATTTTTCAGAGAACTTAAAGTTACTTCTATCGCCGTTAACTTCACCAATTGCTGGAAATAAGTTGTGCAGATCTCCTTCCATCTTCATAAAGGTAGGATCTGAACTTGTACAATTTTGTCTGCCACCACTTATCCAACAGGATCTGTTTTTGCCAAATTCATGGGCTGGCATGATGTGCTCTGCTTCAATTCTTTTAGCTCTTTTCTCGTTTTTACGAATTTTATAACCACAAGACTCTAAATTAGGGTAATAACCGTTTTTAGTAAGCACAATATCGCAACCACAGTAGATGGTTTTTGGCTTATCTAAGCTATGCACAATCTTTACCATGGCTTTTTTAGCCTCTCTAAAAGAGTTTATCTCATTATCAGAGGCTACAGTGCTACAAGGTAGTAGCAACAAAGGCATTAGTATTGCCAATAGAGCTTGAAATTTCATAACAGTTCCAAAAATAGTTTTAATGTGTGTATTTTAGCAATTATCACTACATTACTTTTAGATATTTTAAGAATTCTTGCTAAAATAATTTTAGTTTAACTATGTAGAGGATCATATGATTGTAAATCTTGAGAATATGGCTACCTTTGGTGTAGCAGGTAATTTTACAGGTCACTTAGAGCAAGCTGGTGAAGCTTCAGATTTTACTAATGTAAAAACCAAAGAAGCTAAAGCTCCTAAAGCTGTATTTCCAACCTTTATTAAAGGGGCTGCTACTGTTACTCCTGCATTCCTTGGAATTTTCCCTTTTGATAGCCAAAAGATTATCTTCCCAAAAGGTGAGAGTAAATTACAAATTGAGCCTGAGTGCGCTATTGTATGTGATGTTACCTGGGATAATGGTAAGGTAGTAGCTCTAAAGCCTATTCTTTTCTCAGCTTCAAATGATTGCTCTATTAGAAAAGAAGGCGCTAAAAAGATCAGCCAAAAGAAGAATTGGGGACCATCTTCAAAAGGCTTTGCTGACAATGCTATTGCAATTGATAGTTTTGATGAAAAAGGTATTTTAAATAAATATCGTATCGCAAGTTTCTTAGTTCGTGATGGTGTAGTTCATCCTTATGGTGAGGATAGTGCTGTAAGAGATTACAGCTACATTTATCAAACACTAATTGAGTGGTTAATTGAGAAGTTTAACCATCAGTTAAATGAAGGACCAGCTGAAGAGATCAACGCTTACTTAAATGAAGCTGGATGTCCAAAGCAAGTTATGGTATCCATAGGTGCAACTCGCTACACAGAATATGGTGAGCATAACTTCTTGCAAGATGGTGATAAAGCTGTTGTAGTAGTTTATCCTGAGGATAAATATTCAAAAGAGGATATTATTAAAGGAGTTGAAAACAACTCTTTAAACGACAAAGCTGTTAGCGTACTTTGCCAAAAGGTAGTTTTATAGTTCAGCACTAAATATACTCAAAGAATTTTGTCTTTTTGCCTTGATAGTTGTACGCAAAAGCGTACAACTTGAAATCCGTTCTTACATATTCCGTTTTTTATTAGTGGATAGATATATTACTTTAGTGTTTTGCCGTTTGTAATTTATTAAAATAAAGACTATTTGAATTTATTTGCTATAATTTAGAGTGTGTTTATAATATATATTGCAATTAAACATGAATTGTAAGCTTTAAGAGTAGGTGCACATGAATAAAGAAAAACTTTTCCAACTTTTAGATCAAGGAGAAGGCTTTACTGTTGAATATAAATCTTGCAAAAACGCCCTTTCTAAAAGTGTATTTGAGACCGTTTGTTCTTTTTCTAATCGCTATGGTGGATATATTCTCCTCGGTGTTGAAGAGACTATAAAAAATGGTAGAAAAGTTGGAGAGGTTGTAGGTGTCAATGAAAATTGCATTTACGACATGCAACGAAACTTTATCACTACTCTTAATGATTTAAACTTCTTTGTACCATCAATTTATATATCACTTGAAAAGTTTTGTATTGATGGCAAAACAATCTTGTATTGCTACGTTCCGTTTTCATCTCAACTTACAAGATGTAATGGAAGAGTTTTTGATAGAAATGGAGATGCGGATATTGATATTACTAAATCAACAGATTTAGTTGCAAATGTATTAAACAGAAAATCAAATTCCTTCAAAGAGCGACAAATCCTACCTTATGTCACAGATGACGATTTAGAGCTAGATCTGCTAGACACTGTAAGAAAAATGACTCTTATCAAAAAAGATCATCCTTGGCAGACGATGACTGACAAGGAGCTTTTGAGAAGTGCAGGTTTATATGGAAAGGATTTGCAAACAGGCACTGAAGGCTACAACTTAGCTGCGGTCTTATTACTTGGAAAAGATGAAACTATTAAATTTGGACTTCCAGCCTATAAAACAGATGCAATTTACAGAGCTGTAAATCTTGATAGATACGACGATAGAGAGATTGTAGATTGCAACTTAATTAAAGCTTACGATAGATTAATAAATTTTGTCTCTAAACATACAAATGATCCGTTTTACCTTGAAGGAACACAAAGAGTTAGTATTAGAGACATCATTGTAAGAGAGCTTGTTTCAAATTCTCTAATTCATCGCGATTATTCAAGTGCGTTTCCAGCTAAGATTATCGTAACTAAAGATGCTATTTTTACCGAGAATTGGAGCATATCTAAATTCCAAGGAAACATTACACTAGATAATTTTGAGCCATATCCAAAAAATCCTATTCTAGCTAACTTCTTTATTAACATAGGTAGAGCAGATTTGTTAGGTTCTGGTACCAAGAATCTATTTAAGTACACACAAATATATTGTGGTGAAGATCCAACCTTAACTGAAGGTGATGTGTTTAAAGTCTCAGTTCCTTTAAAACTTACTGATATAAGTTCAGCTGATGCTTTTATCAAAAAAATGCGTAACAGTGAATATAAACATCAAAGTGAACATGAAGGTGAACATGTAAGTGAACATGAACATCAAAGTGAACATGAACATCAAAGTGATCATGAAAGTAAGCAAGATACTAAGAGTAATTCACAATTTAATTTGCAAGTAGAGAGATTAGAGCACGCATTTAGTTCAGATAAGATAGGAATTGTATCTTTTTCTCAATTACTAGAATTTTGCAAAATTCCAAGAACAAGAAAAGAAATGCAAGACTTTTGTAAGATAAGTAGTAGAAGTCTTTTTACATTAAAATATCTAAAAGCAATGGTTGAGCTTGGAGTCTTAGAGAGAACCATAAAAGATTCAAATAAAAATAGAAATCAAAAGTATTACTCAAAATAGAAGAAAGCTTACAGCTTTTGGCTGTAAGCTTTCTTTTCATCAAAGCTAATTATAAAGCTTGCTTTAACTCATCAACCTTATTGGTTTGCTCCCAGCTGAAGCTTGGGCGACCAAAGTGACCATAGGTTGCAGTCTTTTGATAGATTGGACGTAGAAGATCTAACTGTTTGATTAGACCGTATGGTCTTAAATCAAATACTTCAGGAATTGCGCGAGCAATCTTTTCATCTGCTACAGTACCAGTACCAAAGGTATTTACTGAAATTGAAACAGGCTTAGCCACACCAATTGCATATGACACCTGAACTTCAGCACGCTTTGCTAAACCTGCAGCTACGATGTTCTTTGCAACGTAACGAGCAGCGTATGCAGCTGATCTGTCAACCTTTGAAGGATCTTTTCCAGAGAAAGCACCACCACCGTGACGAGCTGCACCACCGTAAGTATCAACGATAATCTTACGACCTGTTAAACCAGCATCACCTACAGGACCACCAATTACGAAACGACCTGTTGGGTTAATAAAGATCTTTGTTTCCTTACGTAAATATTTCTCAGGAATTACCTTTTTGATGATTTCTTCATAAACAGTTTCATGAACAACTTCTTGATTTACATCTTCATTATGCTGAGTTGATAACACGATAGTATCGATGTAATCAATAGAGCCATCATCTTTGTAAGCAATAGTAACTTGGCTCTTTGCATCTGGTCTTAACCAAGAGATGCTACCATTTCTACGTAGAGTAGCTTGCTTTTTCATAAGCTCATGAGCAAAGGTAATAGCAGCTGGCATTAAATACTCAGTCTCATCGGTTGCATAACCAAACATTAAACCTTGATCGCCTGCACCTTGATCTTCAGGTAGAGCGCGGTTAACACCTTGGTTAATATCAGGTGATTGCTTACCTAAACCATTTAAGAAAGCGCAGTAGTGACCGTCAAAACCAACATCTGAATTGTTGTAACCAATATCGCAAACAGTCTTACGAGCAATAGCTTCAAAATCAACATTAGCAGAAGTAGTAATTTCACCTGCTACTAAAATTAAGCCTGTTTTAACTAAGGTTTCGCAGGCTACGTGAGCGTCTTTATCTTGGGCTAGGATGGCATCAAGAATGGCGTCTGAAATTTGATCACAAACTTTGTCTGGATGTCCTTCTGAAACTGATTCAGAGGTAAATAGTCTTGACATAATGTATTCCTTTATTCATTTAAATAATCAAATATTGATACCTAGTATATACAAAAAAAATTATATAGCTAGCAAAATAATTTAAAAACACCGTTGTCTAATGATAACTTATTGATAAATAATAGAAATAATTTATAGTACTTTGGGATTAATACCTATTGGTTAGTGGGGATTAATACATCAATTTTTAACAGTATACTTTGCTTTCGAACTTAAAATTTGTCTTTACTCAAGTTTTTATGAAGATCAAGTAAACAATTACCTAATCAATTACGATTTTATTAAGATTATTTGCATAAAATAAGTTGAAACTGCTCACAGAATTTGCAAAAACGCAAACGTTTACGAAAATTTATGTTCTATAATTAAAATCAGTTAAAGATGTTGTAATTATTTTTTATTGTAATTTAGGAGTTATCATGCGCTTTTTCCTTGATACAGCAAATGTAGAAGATATTCGTAAGGCTAATGATTTAGGTGTTATTTGTGGTGTTACTACTAACCCATCTCTAATCGCAAAAGAAGGTTTGAAGTTTGAAGATGTAATTAAGGAGATTGCATCTATCGTTGATGGTCCTATTTCAGGTGAAGTTAAGCCTACAACTTTAGACTTTGAAGGTATGATGACAGAAGCTCGTCAGATTGCAGCTATTCACCCTAATATGGTTGTTAAGATCCCTATGACAGCTGAAGGCTTAAAGGCTTGCCATCAGTGCAGCAAAGAGGGTATTAAGACTAACGTAACCTTAATCTTCTCAGCTAACCAAGCATTATTAGCAGCTCGTGCTGGTGCTACTTATGTTTCACCATTCATTGGTCGTTTAGATGATATCTCAGAAGATGGTCTAGAACTAATTCGTACTATTTCAGACATGTTCTCAATCAATAACATTGAATCACAAATCATCTGTGCTTCAGTACGTAATCCAATCCATGTACAACAGTGTGCTCTAGCAGGTGCTGATATTGCCACTGTTCCATACAAGGTAATTGAGACCATGATCCACCACCCATTAACAGATCAAGGTATCGCAAAATTCCAAGCTGACTACAAGAAAGTATTCGGTTAATCTATAAAAATAGTACCGACTATAGGTCGGTACTTCTATATTCTTTAAGTTGAATTCTAAAGGTTGTACAGAAACCATAAAAAAGAAAAAAGCATAAAATCTTTTCTTTTTTGTGATTTTTAATCAAACATTTAGATTTTAATGTTAAAATTCCACAATCTTTTTTAGTTATCAAAATATTCTGTAAAGGAGTTTGTTTCATGGCAAATTACAGAGAGCTTGCAAATGCATTACGTGCTCTAAGCATGGACGGTGTTCAGAAGGCAAATTCAGGCCATCCTGGTGCACCTATGGGTATGGCTGATATGGCTGAGGCTTTATGGCGTGGTTTCTTACACCATAATCCAAAGAACCCTAACTTTGCAAACCGTGACCGTTTTGTATTATCAAATGGTCATGCATCAATGTTAATTTATTCATTATTGCACCTAACAGGATATGATTTATCAATTGACGATTTAAAGAATTTCCGTCAGTTCGGCTCTAAGACCCCAGGTCACCCTGAGCACGGTGAAGTTCCAGGTGTTGAGACTACTACAGGTCCTCTAGGTATGGGGCTTGCTAATGCTGTTGGTATGGCAATGGCTGAGCGTATGCTTGCTGAAGAGTTCAACAAAGATGGCTTTGACATCGTTGATCACTATACCTATGTATTCATGGGCGATGGTTGCTTAATGGAAGGTATTTCTCATGAAGCATGCTCTCTAGCTGGTACCTTAGGTTTAGGTAAGCTTATTGCTTTATACGATTCAAATGGCATCTCTATCGATGGCTCAGTAAAGGGCTGGTTTGCTGATGACACTAAGAAACGTTTTGAAGGTTACGGTTGGCAAGTAATTGAAGTTGCTAATGGTAACGACGGTGCTCAAGTTCGTGCAGCTTTAGAGTTAGCAAAGGCTGATACAACTCGTCCATCTATCATCATTTGTCCTACAACTATCGGTTTTGGTTCACCTAAGAAAGCTGGTACCTCAGCATCACACGGTGCACCTTTAGGTGATGAGGAAATTGCTGCAACTAAGGCTGCTTTAGGTTGGAAGTATGGTCCATTTGAAGTTCCACAAGAGATTTACAAAGAGTGGGATGCAACTGAAGCTGGTGCTAAGTTAGAGTCAGATTGGAATAATCTATTTGCTCAATATAAGGCAAAATTCCCTCAGTTAGCAGACGAGTTTGAGCGTCGCTTGTCTGGTAAGTTACCAGTAGACTTTGCTCCTAAAGCAAAAGCTTGGGTAGAGTCATTACAAAATAATCCAGATCCTAAGGTTGCAACTCGTAAAGCAGGTCAAATCGCATTAGACTTCTTCGGTTCATTACTACCTGAATTAGTTGGAGGTTCAGCAGACTTAGCTCCTTCAAATCTAACTATGAATAAGGAGTCAAAGGAAGTATTACCAGGTCAACTAAATGGTAACTACATCCACTGGGGTGTTCGTGAGTTCGCAATGTGCGCTGCTATGAACGGTATGGTGCTACATGGTGGTTTCCGTCCATACGGTGGTACCTTCTTAATCTTCTCAGACTATGCAAAGAATGCTTTACGTATGTCTGCTTTAATGAAGATCCCTACATTATACGTATTTACACACGATTCAATCGGTGTTGGTGAAGATGGTCCTACCCATGAGCCAATCGAGCAAATCGCTTCATTACGTGTATTACCAAACTTTGATCAATGGCGTCCTTGCGACATGGTTGAAACTGGTGCTGCTTGGACTTACATGATTGAGAGATTAGATGGTCCAAGTGCAATTATCCTATCTCGTCAAACCTTAGAGCAAATGCCACGTTCAACTGAGCAAGTTAACAACATTTCAAAGGGTGCTTATGTACTAAAAGATTGCGAAGGCACTCCTGATGTAATCTTAATGGCAACAGGCTCTGAAGTTGCATTAGCATTCCACGCTGCTGAGAAGTTAGCTGAGCAAGGTAAGAAAGCTCGTGTAGTTTCAATGCCAAGCACTGACGTATTCGACCGTCAGTCAGAAGAGTACAAAGAGTCAGTTCTTCCTAAGGCTGTACGTGCTCGTGTTGCAGTTGAAGCTGCTATGTCAACAACTTGGTTCAAGTATGTTGGTTTAGATGGCGCAACAGTATGCTTAGATCACTATGGAGCATCAGCTCCTGCTGGTCTTTTATTCAAGAAGTACGGTTTCACTGTTGAAAACGTAGTTGAGACTGCTTTAAAAGTTATTAAGTAAGAAGTAACTTTTTTTAATAAATTACAAAGGTCCGAGTTACACTTAGGTGTAATTTGGGCTTTTTTGTTTCAAAAATCTATGATTGTCAATTTTAATTTCTTCATTTTGCTCAATAAATGATCAAAAGCTATCTATTTCTTTTCAAATTAGTACAGATTCTTTTCTTGTTATATGATACTTAAACAAATCAAATATCGCGTTCTAGAACTATAAAATAATAAAAATGAAAAAAGATTATGTAATGGGTAATAGTGCTATAGCGCTAGGAGCCCTATCGGCAGGAGTAAAGGTTGTTTGTGGATACCCTGGAACACCTTCTACAGAAATCATTGAAACAATATTTCGTGTTCCACATGATAATGTCCATTTAGAGTGGTCTGTTAATGAAAAGGTAGCAATGGAAGTTGCTACAAGCGCAGCTTACAGTGGGGCAAGATCACTTGTAACAATGAAACAAGTTGGACTTAATGTCGCATCTGATCCTCTTATGTCATTAGCTTATGTTGGCGTAAAAGGTGGTATGGTTATTGTTGTTGCTGATGATCCTGGTCCTATTTCATCTCAAACCGAACAAGATACACGAGCTTTTGCTAATTTTTGTCGCATACCTGTTTTTGATCCTGCATCTCCTGAACAAGCTTTTCAAATGGTTCAGGATGCTTTTTTGTATTCTGAAAAATATCATACTCCAGTAATATTGAGACCAACTACTAGAGTATGTCATGCCTATGCTTCAATTGAATTTAATGAGAACTATTGCGTTAAACCATATGAAGGTTTTGTCAAAGATAGTTCTAAATGGGTTATTTTTCCAAAATTATCATTTGCTAATCATGCGATGATTGAAAAGAGAAATGTAACTATAGGAAATGATTTTTCATCATATAAATTCAATTGTGTAACAAATGCCAAGGCATCTTCAAAAAAGGCCGTTATTGCAACTGGTGATAGTTATGCTTATGCAAAAGAAGCTCTTTTAGAAAATCAAGAAATTACGTTAATACAAGTAGGAACACCTCACCCATTGCCTGAGAACTTTTTATTAAAAGCTCTTGAAGGAATAGATGACGTATTGTGTATTGAAGAATTAAGTCCTTATATTGAAAATGAAGTTTTAAGATTGTGTGGTAAGCATCATTTAAAACTTAATGTTTATGGAAAGAATACTTCTCATGTTGCTTTAAGTGGTGAAAATTCAGTTCAATCTGTAAAAAGGTCGATTAACAAGTTTTTAGGAATTGATAAAACAGATGATATTGCTTTTGAGAATATTCCTAATCTTCCTATAAGACCACCTGTCTTATGTGCAGGTTGCCCTCATAGAGCAGCTTTTTACGCAGTAAAGGTAGCCATGAAAAATAAGAAATCTTATTTCTGTGGTGATATTGGTTGCTATACATTAGGAAATGCAAAACCTCTAGATATGGTTGATACCTGCTTATGTATGGGCGGTGGTGTTACTATGTCACAAGGTTTTAATTTTGTTGATAAGGAGGCAACTTCATTTGCTTTTATAGGTGATTCAACATTTTTTGCCTCAGGTTTAACTGGAGTTGTTAATGCTGTATACAATGAAGCTAATGTAATTATTTGTATTTTAGATAATTCAACAACAGCAATGACTGGTCATCAACCTCACCCTGGCACAGGCTTTAACTTAATGGGAAACTTTGTTGACAAAGTTGATATAAGTAAAGTGCTAGAAGGCATTGGCGTTAATACAATTGTAACTGTTAATCCTTTAGATTTTAAAGCTTCAGTTGATGCTGTAAAAGATTGTGCAAGCATAAAAGGTGTTAAGGTTATTATCTTTAAAGCTCCATGCATATCAATAGTAAAACCTCATAAACCAGTAAAATTTACTCAAAAGTGTAATTCATGCAGAGTTTGTATAAAAAAACTAGGATGCCCTGCAATCATTATGAATGAAGGCAAGGTAGCTATCGATACTTCTTTATGCGTAGGTTGTAATTTGTGTGCTCAAATTTGTCCTCGAAAATCTATTGAGGAGAGTAAGTGTGAATAAAGATATTTTAATTTGTGGCGTAGGTGGACAAGGTACGGTTTTAGCTTCAAAGTTAATCGCAAGCGCTGCAATGAGTGAAAATAATATTGTTCATTCAGCAGAAACAATTGGTATGGCTCAAAGAGGCGGTTCTGTAACAAGTCATGTAAGAATAGGTCAAAATGCTTTTTCACCTTTAATTCCTGATCATTGTGCAGATTTAATTTTATCTTTTGAACCAGCTGAAGCTGTAAGAAATCTAAAGTTTCTAAAAAAAGATGGTGCTGTAATTGTCAATTCTCAGCCTATAAAACCTATTACTGAGACTCTTGATAATACAGGCTATGACGGCTCAAATATGATTGAATACTTAAAACAAAATTGCAAAACATGCATTGTTGTTGATGGAAAGTATTTTTCGGATAATTTAGGTTCATCAAAATTTTTCAATATTGCAATATTAGGTGTAGCTTGTGGTGCTAATAAGTTAGGCCTTGATAAAGATTCTTTAATCAAACAAATTGAAACAAAAGTAAAAGAAAAATTTGTTGAAGTAAACAAAAAGGCTTTTGAACTAGGTATAAAAATAGGTAAAGAAAATGCAGCTTAACGAAAAGCAATTAGCATTAGTTGATGCTCAGATAAAGCGACTTATTAAAACAGACAGCTATTATGGAAAAAAGTATAAGGAATTAGGTCTTACAGGTTGTAATTCTCAAGAAGACTTTGAAAAAATTCCTTTTGCAAGTAAAGATGATTTAAGACATGCTTATCCTCTAGGAATTCAGGCCGTAGATGACAAGGAAGTAGTAAGAATTCACTCTTCATCAGGAACAACAGGTAGACCTGTTATTATTCCTTACACAGCAAAAGATGTTGCAGATTGGGCTACTATGTTTGCTCGTTGTTATCAAACAGCAGGTATTACAAATACAGATAGAATTCAAATTACTCCAGGCTATGGTTTATGGACTGCTGGTATTGGCTTTCAAGCTGGCTGTGAAAAATTAGGTGCAATGGCTATTCCTATGGGACCTGGTAACACAGAAAAACAGTTACAAATGATGCAAGATTTAAAATCTACTGTAATTTGTGCTACATCATCTTATGCTTTACTTTTATCAGAAGAGATTGGCAAAAGAGGTTTAAGAGATCATATTTATCTAAAGAAAGGTGTTATTGGTTCTGAGCGTTGGTGTGAAAAAATGCGTGATACCATTCGTACCAAATTAGATATTAAATTATATGATATTTATGGTTTAACTGAAATTTATGGCCCTGGCATTGGTATTAGCTGTGATGAGGAAAATGGAATTCACTATTGGGATGATTTTGTATATATAGAAATCATTGATCCTGTTACATGTAAAAATGTACCCGATGGAGAACCAGGTGAGATTGTTATTACAACCTTAGTAAAAGAAGGTGCTCCTTTAATTAGATTCAGAACTCATGATCTATCAAGAATTCTACCTGGCGATTGCCCTTGCGGATCTAAATTCCCTCGCTTAGACATTATCAAAGGAAGAAGTGATGATATGTTTAAGATCCATGGCGTAAATATGTTCCCAAGTCAAATTGAGAATATTTTATCCATGGTTGATGGTACATCTAGTGAATACAAGATTGTATTAGCTCATGACGATGATTCTCATCGTGATGTATTGCATATTACTGTTGAAGTAGATGGAAGAGTAGATTTTATTCAAACTGCGGATACCATTACTAAACTAGTAAAATCAAAATTAGGTGTAAAACCTAAGATTGCAATTGTACCACTAGGGACATTACCACGAAGTGAAAAGAAGACAAAACGTGTTGAAGATCTTCGTGAATGCAGTCAATGCTAAAGAAAAATTCTAAGGCTCAAAATAGAAAAAATTTGAGCCTTTAATCTTGTGTGCCTTGCATGGTATTTAGCTCTAGGGTGCAAGTCCTGAGTACGCTAACTAGCGAGAAGTAGTAGTGAACCGCAAGGTGTGCATGGTGACATGTAGGCTGAAAGAAGCGGGGAGCAAAATTCCGGTCTGACGAATAGAAATCACTTCAGGCTATATCTAAGGATGAGACTGCAAATTAAGTCAAAGTCCTAAAGCTAGTCGGAATTAGATATAGTAAAAGTGGCAGATATATGGAATGGAAGTTAATTACCTTACCGAGGGAGATCTTGTCAGCTATAGAAATATGGTAGTAACAACGAATGGCAAGAA
>JAEWPL010000184.1 GCA_023460615.1 Pseudomonadota bacterium
AGGTTAAGTTAGAGAGTGAGTTTGCTGACAGCTTCACTTATGGTTTAGCTGCAGGCATCGAGGCTCAACATGAGAATGGTTTAGCCTTAGGTTTAGGCGTAACTTACGAAGGTTCTTCTAACACCAATTCATATGGTGTAACAGGTAACGTAAGATACACCTTCTAATCTTCATTCACGTCCACAAAAAGGAAGGGGGAGACCTCTTCCTTTTAAAATGAAACTTTTAACCTCTAAAGTCCCTATCTCATTGCTTTAGAGGCTTTTTGTTTTTGGATCTAAGTGTTTAATAAATTATGCTTGGAAGAGCGGAATAAACTGATTGTTCTTTATGATTTGAGCAATTGGTTGGAGGAGATTTAAATAGTGATCACAATGAAAAAGAGTAAGCAGTGATGCTTACTCTTTGATATTCTAATTTAACTTTTCTTGTACTACTTTGAAGTTATCGCCATCTGGTACAAAGGTTAATCTATTAGTAAAGCCTTCAGGTAAATCCTCTTGATGGTGAGATACAAACAGAATACTTGTCTTACCATTTTGCATTACATAGCTAATAAAGGATTTTACTAAAGCTCTAGCATAACCATCTAAGCCTTGTAGCGGCTCATCTAAGATCAATAGTGGTGGATTCTTAACTAGAGCGCGTACAATAAGTAATAATCTTTGTTGACCAAAAGATAAGGCTTTAAAGGAATCGTGCTCTTTTGAAGACAAACCAGCAAGAGACAACCAACGTCTTGCAATCATGATCTCCTCATCTGATGGTTTGTTATATAGACCAATTGAATCATAAAAACCTGATAACACTACGTTAATAGCAGAGCCATTGACACGATAATCAAGATGAAGAGCTCCTGAGACTACGCCGTAGTACTTTTTAATATCCCAAATAGATTCTCCTGAGCCTCTCTTAAATCCAAATACGGTTACGTCATTGGCATATACTAAAGGATTGTCTCCTGTAATCATGGATAATAGAGTAGATTTACCTGCGCCATTAGGACCCATGATATGCCACTGTTCACCTTTTTTAACCTCAAAGTTTAAGTGATCTAATACTACACGTTGATATTCGACAGTTACGTTCTTTAAAGAAACGATGGTGTCACCTTCAATTTCAGGAATACGTACCTTTACAGGTGGTGTAGGTAAGGTAACTACAGGAACCTTAGCGTAACCTAAAAGTGCTTTAGCATCCTCATCTGCTTCAATTTCTTGGCGAGAGGCAAGTTTTACAATACTGCAATTTTGAATAATACCCATGGATGTTAATGAATTTGGGATCTCTGATGGGCGGTTAACAATTAAAACTGTAGGTGTCTGATAAATAGTATGAATATCTTCAATTAGTTTTAAAAGTTCAGCACGAGTCTCAACATCTAAAGCATCAAATGGAGTATCAAAAATAATTAGATTTGGCTTTGAAGCTAAAGCTTTGGCAATCAAAACTTTACGGCCTTCACCACCTGATAAGGTTCTAATTGGCTTTTCCATTAAAGATTCAAGCTTTAGACCCTTGATTAACTCTGGAAGTAAACTCTCATCGCAATCTTTTAAGTAAGAAGCTGGAGTAATACCGATTTCCTCCTCAGGAGTAGTGCAATCGGAATTTCTCATCTGATAGTCAGCTTCAAATAATTCCATCTGTTTTTCAAAAGAAACTAATACAGAATGGTAGTTAGTTGGGGCAACACCTGAATTTAGTTCTAATTCGTCATTTAGTGCTTTAGCTACAGAGGTTTTACCACTGCCGTTACCACCAATAAGCACGATAAGATCGTTTGGTTGAATGGTAAGAGAGCCTAGGTTAACGGTTCGCTCTTCATCAAGGGCGTAAACTGCTTCTGTAAATGTAATGGTACGCTGTGTCATAATTTGCCTTTATCTATAATTGATAAAGACTATTATAAAACTAATATTATTAAATGCAATATAAAAAGAATTACGTTGCAATTATTGCAATAACCTTTAAAAGCATACTTTTTTGTTAAAAAACATGTCACAACGCAATTTATTTACTAAAAACCGTATGTCAGTAGAATTTTTTGTTTAAAATTCAAGCTATAATATTATTAGTAAAGTTTATTTTGTAAAAGGAGGTTAATATGGCAACCCCTATTAGATTAGCTGTGTTGTTAAAACCTGATGATGCACAACCAGCCTTAGATCGTGCAGCTCAATATGCAAGAGTTAATCCAGAGATAGAAGTTGTAGCAATTCGTATTGTTAATAATTATAAGGATAGTGAAATCGAACAATTGCGTGCTAAACAGAACGCAAAATTCGAGAGTTTAAAACGACTATACTCAAGTATTGAAAAGTTTTCTTTTAAAGTACTCTTTGATAAAGATGTAGCTGACACCTTTACTGATGAGTGCCGTAATGGTAGTTATTCTATTGCTGTAATTTCTGCTAATAAACGCCATACTATTCGTGATATTTTTATAAGCTCTATTGATAGCTCAATTATGCGCAATAGCACTATTCCACTATTAGTAGTTAAGAGTGCCTCTCAAACTGCTACCTTAGGACAGAATGTGTTATTAGCTATTGATTTTAATGAAGTTGCTCACTTAGATAAACTTGACGATTATCTCTATGAGGCAGCTTCTCAATTTGCTAAGTCTTTTGATGGTAAAGTACATTTAGCTAATTGTGTTACCCCTCAAAGTTCAGGCTTAATGGGTGGTAACTTAGATCAATCTAAGATTATCAATAACACAGGTGTGTTAAATCCTGTAGGCTTACACCACAAATTAGCTTTAGAGTTTGCAAGCAAGCATGGTATTGATAAGGAAAACATCCATGTGCTAGAAGGTAGAATTGATGAGGAGATCCCAAGATTGTGCGAAGCATTAAATGCTCGTATGGTTTGCATGGGTACCACTCCACGTAGTACCTTCCTAGGCTCAATCAATTCCTCAGCTAGTGAATTAGTGCTAGAGCAAATTAAAGGCGATATATTTATTGTTAATTCAAACACCTTTAATTAGTTTGAATCCAAAATAAAAAGGGGAGCTTAAGCTCCCCCTTTTATTTAACGTTTAATTAAACGTTGAATAAGAACTCAAATAAGTCACCGTCTTGTACGATGTAGTCCTTACCTTCAGAACGTAACTTACCAGCTTCTTTAGCACCAGCTTCGCCTTGGTACTTGATAAAATCGTCATAAGCGATAGTCTGAGCGCGAATAAAACCTCTTTCAAAGTCAGAGTGGATTTTACCTGCAGCTTGTGGTGCTGTAGCACCAACTTTAACAGTCCAAGCACGAACTTCTTTTACACCAGCGGTGAAGAAGGTTTGTAGACCTAATAGTTTGTAACCTGCTCTAATCACACGATTTAAACCAGGCTCTTCAATACCTAAACTGTCCATAAACTCTTTTCTGTCAGCATCTTCCATAGAAGCTAAATCAGCTTCAATAGCAGCGGATACAGGAACTACAATTGATTTTTCTTCAGCTGCAAGCTTCTGTACTGCATCAAGATATGGATTGTTAGTAAAGCCATCTTCTGAAACGTTAGCAATATACATAACAGGCTTTATAGTTAAGAAGTTGAAATTTCTTAAAGCAGCTCTGTCGGCATCGGTAAAGTCTACAGCTCGTAGCATCTTACCTTGCTCAAGTGCAGGCTTACATTTTTCAAGAGCGATAACCTGAGCTAAAGCTTCTTTATCACCACCAGTTCTAGCACGCTTTTCAAGACGAGTTAAAGCTTTATCGCAGATATCTAAATCAGATAGAGCAAGCTCAGTATTGATTACTTCGATATCTTCAACAGGGTTTACCTTGCCAGATACGTGAATAACGTTTTCGTCATCAAAGCAACGAACTACGTGAGCAATAGCATCAGTCTCACGAATGTTCATTAAAAATTGATTACCTAAACCTTCACCTTTAGAGGCGCCTTTAACTAAACCTGCAATATCCACAAATTCCATTGAAGTTGGAACTATTTTTTGTGGCTTTACAATTTTGGCAATGGCATCAAGACGAGGATCTGGTACTGGAACGATACCTGTATTAGGTTCAATAGTACAAAAAGGGAAGTTCTCAGCTGCAATGCCTGCTTTGGTTAGTGCATTAAATAATGTAGATTTACCAACATTTGGTAGACCAACAATACCACATTTAAAACCCATGGTTATATATCTCCTAAAGTGGCTTAAAACCGTTAATTAGGGCAGTAGCTTTTGCTACACCCTCTTTAAATAATTTGTCGATGGCAACTAAGGCAGTTGCATAGGCATCATCAATAAGTTTTTTATCGTTAGGTGAAGGTCTGCCTAAAACCCAATTGATAACCTCTTTTGAAGGTGGTTTACCAATGCCTAAACGTAAACGATAATAGTTTTGACTATTGCTCAAGTTTGCGGTGATAGATTTTAGACCATTGTGACCTGCTAGACCACCACCAAATTTAAATTTCATGTAACCTGGATTTAGATCAAGATCATCATGACAAACTAAAACTTGCTCAGGCTTGATTTTGTAGAAGTTACATATAGCACCAACACTTCTTCCAGATTCATTCATGAAAGTAGTTGGATATACTAATCTTACTTCTTGACCATTGATAGAGCCTCGACCTGTGATACCACTGAATTTAGCTTCAGGGGAGAGGTTGATTTTATATTTATCTGCTAAAAGATATAAAAAATCTACTCCGATATTGTGTCTGGTGTGATCGTATTGGCTACCTGGATTGCCAAGTCCTACGATTAGTTTAATTTCGCATTGATCATTAGCCATGAATTATTTTTACACCTTGTTTTTCATTGTCATCTAGTAAATCGTACAATTGACTGATGTTTTTTTGATATTTAGTAATTACAAAATTAGGCTCTATTTCCTTTAATGGAGCTAAAACAAAAGCTCTTTCCTGCATTCTAGGGTGGGGGAGAATTAGTTTCTCCTCATCTAAAATTACATCTCCAAAAGCAATGATATCTACATCTAGAGTTCTAGGACCATTTTTAAACAGTCTTACTCGTTGGTACTTTTGCTCAAGAAAAGCACACAAATCTAGCATTTGATAAGGAGTTTTAGTGGTAGTCAAGGAAATAGCAATATTGATAAAATCGTCTTGATCTTTGTAGCCTACAGGCTTTGTTTGATAGTAGGAAGATATTACAACCTCCTGAATATCACTTTCTGCTTTGATATCGCTACAAGCATTTTTGATAATATCTAAACTCTCCCCAAGATTAGATCCTAAGGATAATAAAACCTTTTCCATACGCATTAGATATCAAGATCCATTGAGGCACGCCAAGCTCTAGCTTTTTCTAAAGCTTTTTTTCGTTTACGACTGAATTTCTCTTCGCCTGCAAAGCCATCAGTAAACTTCTTTTTACCTTTCTTTTTTGAGGTTTTCTTTTGTTGTTCTCTCTCAATACGGCGCTTGATAGAAAGTGCCTTTGATTTCTCATAGAAAGGAGTCCAAAAATCAACACTATCTTTTAAGAAAGGATCAAAGCGAGCTCTTAAAGCTAAGAAATCGAAAGCTGCTCTAAAGATTGCTTTACCTTTGATACTTTCAACCTGTTGTAAATTACTTCTGTCACATTGCTCGAGCGCAATTTGAGTTTTCCAAAGTGAGCGAATGCTATTTGAAACCATAAATGGCATAGCAGTAATTTTTTCTTGAGCCTCGAAAATGCCGTCTAAAATGGAGTTTACAAGATTGGTTTCATTTATTGAGGAGACGAAAGTATTCATCTTTTCAGTGTAAATGAAGTACTTCTCATAAAATACATTCCATAAAATTACAGAATATAAAAAATGAGGCATATTAGGCTGATTATTCTGATAACGCTTATCAGAACTATTTAGGGCATATTCTATAAAATTAGTAAAATTACTTTGAGTAATCAAATGCTGTGTAGTAGGGAAGAGTAGCTCAAAAATATGGTAGTCTAATAACTTCTTAAAACTTGCTAAACCGTGACCAGTAATAAAAAGCTTGTTGACCTCTTCAAACATGCGAGCATTAGATACTTCAAGCAATTTTGAGGATAGCTTTTTGATAGGATCTGAAGATCTCTTTGAGATTTTAAAGCCAAGCTTGGCGCTAAATCTTAAAGCTCTTATCATTCTTACAGGATCTTCAGAGTATCTAGTCTCAGGATCACCTATGATATCGATGACCTTTTCGTGCATATCATATAGACCGCCGTTGTAGTCGTAGATCTCTTGTTTTATAGGATCTAAATACAAGGCGTTGATAGTAAAATCACGGCGCAAAGAATCTTCAACAATATTCTTACCATAAACATTGTCGCGAAGTAGCATACCGGACTTATCTGATACACGAGTAGAATTCTTGCCTATTTTTTGTTTAGCTACTATAGGTTCTGCTTTATTGCTTCTAAAGGTAGTAACTTCAATAATTTCATTACCAAAAACTACATGAACAATTTTAAATCTTCTGCCAATAATTCTTGAGTTTTGGAATAAAGAGCGCACTTTCTCAGGAGTAGCATCTGTTGATACATCAAAATCCTTTGGCTTTTTACCAAGGAGTAAATCTCGAATACAACCACCTACAAAATAAGCTTTAAAGTTGTGGTGCTGTAAGGTTTTGATGACTTTAAGTGCTTTTTCAGACAATAAGCTTAAATCAAGGCCAATTTGAGCAGTGGATACTACTAATTTGGCATTGTGAAGTTTTTTAACTTGGGATTTATTTTTCTTTAATTCTTGAAGATCAAGCTTATCTAATGGAGTAGAAATTTTTTATGTCCTCTTTTTTAAATTGTGCTTATTATAGCATTTTTTTGCAAAAATGAGATTTTAGTCTAGGAAGATCCTATTTTTACGATTTAATGAGTCAAAGTTAAAATTATCTACAGCAATTTGTAAAATTTTTTGACAAGACATTTGATGATGTAAATTCTCGCAATTTACGTTTAAGACTTTTAGCGCTTTAAGAAGTAGATTTTCTGGCGTATCAGTGTCTAAAACAGGGGTAGCATGATTTTGTTTTGACAGTTTATGTTCGCTATCAGCCATGATTAAAGGTAAATGTAAATAGCTTATAGGCTCATGCCCAAAACTTTTATACAAAGCTCTTTGAGTGGTTGTGATATCAATTAAATCACAGCCTCGAACTACTTGAGTTACACCTTGTAAAATGTCATCAACTACGCAAGCTAAGTTATAGGCAATAATGTTATCAGCCCTTTTAAGCGTAATATTACTTAGGGTATAAGTGTTTTCTACCTTACCTTGTAACTCATCTATAAAAAAGCTTTCAATCGTACTTGGAATTTTATACCTAATGCTGTAAGGCTTGTTTAAATCAATGGTCTCTTGATGTAAGTTGCAGTCGCACTCTTTTTCTTTAAGTTTTGCTCTAGTGCAATTGCAATAATAGGCTTGCTTGTTCTTTAACAATAAGTCTAGAGCATCAAAATAGTTATCCTGATGTAAAGATTGGATATAAGGTTTATCATCATAGTCAAAGCCTAAGATTTCAAGCTCTTTGATGATGGTTTTAGTAAAAAAGTCATTGCACCTTGGTCTATCTAAATCCTCAATGCGCAATAAGAATCTACCTTGTCTCTTTCTTGCAACAAGGTAAGAGCCTAATGCACAAACTAAAGATCCAAAGTGTAATCTGCCACTTGGGGAGGGAGCAAATCTGCCTACGTACATAATTAAAAAAAATAGGTGGCATGTGCCACCTAATTTTTACTTGAGACTAATTAGCCTTCAAGTTGCTTTTCTTTAATCTCAGCTAAGGCTTTGCAATCCACGCACAAATCGGCAGTAGGACGTGCCTCAAGACGCTTAATACCGATTTCGATACCACATTGCTCGCAGTAGCCAAATTCGTCATTATCGATTTTAGCTAAGGTCTTATCAATCTTCTTGATAAGCTTTCTTTCACGATCACGAGCACGTAGCTCTAAAGCAAATTCTTCTTCTTGTGAAGCTCTGTCTAGAGGATCTGGGAAATTAGCAGCTTCACTCTTCATGTGACCTACAGTACGATCTACCTCGTTACGTAGTTGGTCGCGCCAAGCGGTTAAAATCTTCTTGAAATGAGCTTTTTGCTTCTCATTCATGTACTCTTCGCCTGGTTGTTCTTGATAAGGTTCAACGCCGGCAATAGCTAATGGACCCATAGAGTCAATTGCAACAGTAGTCTTTTCATTGTCAGCCATAATAATCTTCCTTAACTTATTATCCTTTCACAGGAGGAACTAAGTGATTTAAAAAAGTAAATATCCGTTTTCTTGATAGCTTGCAATTATGCTTGATTATTTTTGTTCTATCAAGTTTATACATTCATTATTTGACATAAAACATGATTAGCACAATTATTTTTCTAAGATCATTGAACTAGGTATCGTTTTTAGGAAAAATTTGTGGC
>JAEWPL010000185.1 GCA_023460615.1 Pseudomonadota bacterium
ACTTTGTAAACTGTAAAAAACATAACACACTATTGTTAAGAATAGGTAGAGTAGGCTAAAAAAATTGAAAAAAGATCCTAAAAAGTAAAGGTAGCAACACGTCTACAAAGCTTTCTTGGATCTTTTAAATTACTTAGTTTTAAAGTTTGCCTTAAAAGAGCATGGTTGTATTTATATCCTCAGATGATGGCAAAGGATTTTCTTTAATCTTCTTTATAAGAGCTTTTAACGTGTCTTTTAGTATGACCTGTTGACCAAATTGCTCCATTCCAAAAATTTTTAGCAAGCTACTTATTTCCTCACTATTTTTGTAGTTTGGAAGATAGCATTGTCCTTTTGCAATACTTACAAGTTCAATCTCTTTTATTATTTTAAGGAGCTTATCTTTGCTGTATTGTGGAATGACCTCATAATAGGAAGAGTCAGAGTCAACTGCAAGCTTACGTTCTAGTCCACTAATTAAGACTAGCGTAATAAAGTCTAGGACAAAGTAAGAGTTAATTTTGCAATCTTTTTTGTAGAACGAAGATTTGCCAAGACTTTGATTAGATGAAAGATAGTGACATTCCTGTTCATCAATTTTAATATCCATTGCCACGATTTCTTTAGCTTTAACCTTTTCTGAAGGTGTAATTGTAAAATAGCAACAGAAACCATCAAACTTTAGCCTTTCAATCTTATTAAGAGCTAAAGGCTCCGAATGAATATCTAATTGAATATTTTTTTTGTGTTCTCTACATTGATCTCTAAGTTTTAAGGAAAATGTGACAATAATACGCTTTGTTTCACCTCCATCTAATTCAACATGTTCTTTAAAAAAAATTACATCATAGAATTCGTCGTGATTTTTATCGTTTAAGGAGCTTAAAGAAAAATTATCAATGATTTTTCCTGTATGTTTGTCAAAATAACTCCAGCCTTCTTTTTCAAGCCCCCATTTTTGAATACTTTTATGACAAACGATTAGTGCTTGTACAAAGACAAAAGGAGATTCTCCTTTTTGTATAAACTGAGTAAAAGGATGTGTGAACGATATGGGAGAATAGTTCACTTCTACAATAGGAGTATTTTCAAACGGCTTTAATAGTTTTTTCTCAAGTGGTGATAAAGGCGCGTAGTTTTCGTCTTTATCGTTGATGCGAAAACACAGTGGGATACCATCTGCAGTCATGAGTGTACCTAATTGCAAAGCTTCATCGTCGTCATCGCAATTTGGTTCTTTTAAACCATTGACACTGTAATAGTAGAGTTTATCTGTATTTCTCTGTTGCGCTTTATTTGAGTAGAAAAATAGTCGCTCCTGAATTAAATCTTGATGCTTATCAATTAGCTCTAACGCTCTAGAGAGATCTTGTGGTCTTATCTTGTAAGGTTCAATAAGCTCAATAGGTTCAGCCGTTGAATTTAAGATTTTCTCAAAAATTAAAGCTTTGAGAGTCTTGTTTAAAGAAAATCCTTTCACGTGAGAGTATTTAGCATCTATTTCTTTGCAGATTAGCTCTAATCCAAACTCGTGGTAAATCTTTTCAATAAATAAGTAGCCAGCATTGTAGACAATGGACTTTTCTTCTTTAGGAAGGTTTTCAAATAGATGGATTGATATTTTTCGTTGTCTTTGTTGCTTTTGTTTTTCAGCTTCGATTCTCTTAGTTTCTAAATACTGTCTACACCACTTCTCAGCATCTTCAACTCCATAAGTTTCTTTTATGTATTTTTCAGTTCCAAGTTTTTCTATAACTTTGGTCTTAACTTTTCCATCAAGATCACGGTAGGAATCAATAATGTAATAGCTACAAGCATTTTTGGTTCTTGAAATCGATAAGCGCATAATGAATTTCCTTAATTGATATTTCTAAATTAAGCTGTAGCCACCTTGGCAAATTTTAGCTACAGTCAAAGTTGATATTACAACATCATTTTAAGTCTTGTATACTGCAAAAGTAGACGTTTAAAATATTGAGCTATAGACTACTTAAGCAACCTCAAATAAAAGCCTTTCTTAGCCAAAAAGGAAGGTGCAAAAAAATCTTTAAAATAGAGCAAAAAAATTTTGTTTCTATTATTAATTTTCGTGTATAATACCGCATTGCCCCTCTAATCGAGGAACCGGTTTCCCACCCGAGTTTCTTGATGCAAGTTAGAAATAGCTTGTTAGGAAAGAGAGCAGATATTTATATCTGTATGTTTTAAAGGATTATTCCTTCAAAAAAAGGGTTTTTTAATGAAAACTTATGTTGCAACACCATCAACAATTAAGCGTGATTGGTTAGTTATTGATGCTGAGGGTCAGACTTTAGGTCGCCTAGCTACTGAAATTGCTTTACGTTTACGCGGTAAGCACAAGCCAGAGTACACTCCATTCTTAGATACTGGTGATTACGTTATCGTAATCAACGCTTCTAAGGTTAAGGTAACTGGTAACAAGGCTCACGATAAGATGTATTATCACCACACTGGTTTCCCAGGTGGCATCAAGTCAGAGTCATTTGAGAAGTTACTAGCACGTAAGCCAGAGGATGTTATCGAGACTGCAGTTCGCGGTATGCTTCCAAAGGGACCATTAGGTCGTGCTATGTTCCGCAAGCTAAAGGTATATGCTGGTGAGTCACATAATCATGCTGCTCAACAGCCTCAGGTTATCAAGTTTTAAGGAGCATTAGCAAATGGCTGAAAATCAGTATTATGGTACCGGTCGTCGTAAGGACTCAACTGCACGTGTATTCTTAAAGCAGGGTACTGGTAAATTAGAGATCAATGGCAAGAGCCTAGAGCAATATTTTGGTCGTCCAACCTCTCGTATGGTTGTAGCACAACCTTTAGAGTTATTAGAAGTATCAGACAAGTTTGATCTTTACATAACTGTAAGTGGTGGTGGTATCACTGGTCAAGCTGGTGCAATCCGTCACGGTATTACTCGTGCTTTAATTCAGTATGACGAGTCATTCCGTCCAGCACTACGTAAGGCTGGCTTCGTAACTCGTGATGCTCGTGCTGTAGAGCGTAAGAAGGTTGGTCTTCACAAAGCTCGTAAGCGTCCACAGTACTCAAAGCGTTAATACAGTTTTTTGTACATCAAAAGCCTCTGCTCCAAAGCAGGGGTTTTTTTATATCTATGAAAAATTCTCCTCAAGTTTTAAAAACACCCAAAGCTTCTTTTGTGGTATCAAAGCTTATAACCTTTGGCTTCGACTTTGATAAAGAGACCTCTAGTTTCGTTTATAAAAGCAAAGATTCTGATTTGAATTTTCTGTTTGTCGTCGTAATTGAAGATGAAATCTATTTCACTAAAGTCTTTGATTTAGACACAGGCTGTGAGTACTTGCTTCATAAGAGTCATCTTGCGCAAGGTGAGTTCGTAGGTAGAGTAAGAGAAGTTCTAACAGAGCTTGAAAACAAGATCATAAAGCAATGTGCTTTAGATCCTATGTTTAATACGGTGCAAGCAACTAAGATCATAGAGCGCGTACAAGATAAATATCACGTCCAAGCAGAGTTCTTGTTTGGTGAGGATGAGCCAACGGCGGTTTTTAGAAAAGTAGTTAAAGCAAAGCCTAAGTGGTTTGCTTTTATATCACGTTGTAATAGAAAAACTGTTACGGGCACTGGTGAAGGTAAGATTGAGATCTTAAATCTTAGGTTAGAAGCAAGTGATGTTGATACGCTAATTACACATGAGCATATTCACAGAGGCTATCACATGAACAAGAAGTATTGGCTTACAATTGAGCTTGATACTACGGTAGATATCGAG
>JAEWPL010000186.1 GCA_023460615.1 Pseudomonadota bacterium
GTAATGTAGATATTAAGGTTTAAAACCATGTCAGATAACAACGAAAAAAATACTAACGAATCACCTATTAACTTGCAAAAGATCAAAGAAAAATTGCAGGTTATAAAAGAGGAGCTTGCAGCCATTGCACCTGCAGAGCAAAGTGCTGAAAACAAAGAGGATGATACTATTACTATCCCAACAAGCACTCCAAAAGAGACCATTGTTATTCCAACAAATGGCAAGCCTGTAATGCCAAGCCAAATTGTAGCATTGCAATTAAAAGGAGAATGGGAAGATGTCATTGCCACTGTAGCAAATACAGAGAGTAAGACTTTTGCAATCTTTAGTGTAAAAGACAAAAGAAAAGAAACTATTCAAAAAGACGATTTGCCAAAGACTGGTACTTTAGTACGTCTATTGCATGCTAAGAGCATGCCTGGTGAAGTTCACATTGTCTGTGAAGGCTTGTGCCGTGTAGAAATCAAGCAGTGGCACTCTTTTGCTAAATCTCATTTAGCTTTAGTAGATTATCCTCAGGATATTATGCCTGAGGCTGAGACTGATGACGATGTTAAGTTAAAAGCTTATGCAATGAACATCGTATCTTTACTACAGGATATTCTACCTTTAAGTCCTTTATACTCTGACGAGATGAGACAATACCTATTAAGGTTTGATCAGTCTGATCCTTCATTACTAGCAGACTGCGCAGCTTCAGTATCTAACGCTGATAGCAAAGTACTACAGGATATTCTTGAGACTTATGATGTCTTAACTCGTTTAGAGAAATCCCAAAAGCTTTTGAAAAAAGAGCTTAAGGCAGCTAAGTTAAAGGAGAATATTAAGAGTTCTGTATCCGACAGATTAACTAAGCGTCAAAAAGAATTTGTTTTAAAAGAGCAATTAAAAGAAATTCAAAAAGAGCTAGGTACTCGTGCTGACTCCTCAACTGAGGCGGATGAGTTTGTAGAGCGCATGAAGAAGCTAAATCCACCGGAGCTTGTGCAAAAACGCTTTGAAAAAGAAATTAAAAAGCTAAATGTCCTAGATAATAGCTCTCCTGAATACGCAGGAACTCGTAATTACCTAGATATTCTAACTACTATTCCTTGGGGACAAGAAGCTCATGAAGAGCTTGATCTTGAAAAGGCAAGAACCATTTTAGATGCTGATCATTATGGACTTAAGGATGTAAAAGACAGAATCATTGAGTTTTTAGCACTAGCTTCTTTAAAGGGCACTACAGATGGCTCTATCCTATTGTTTGTAGGTCCACCAGGTGTAGGTAAAACCTCTATTGGTAAGTCTATTGCTAAAGCTTTAAATAGACCTTTTTATCGCCTCTCTTTAGGTGGTGTAGGTGACGATTCTGTAATCAAAGGCCACAGAAAGACTTATATAGGCGCAATGCCAGGTAAATTTGTAGAAGCTTTACGTCAAACTAAAGTTATGAACCCTGTCATCATGCTTGATGAGATTGATAAACTTACTAAATCTTATCAAGGAGATCCTGCTAGTGCCCTATTAGAGACTTTAGATCCTGAGCAGAACAACAACTTCATGGATAACTTTGTCGATGAGAGAATCGATTTGTCAAAGTGCGTGTTTATCTGTACAGCTAACACTACAGATACCATTCCTGCAGCTTTATTAGACCGTATGGATCCTATAAGATTGTCAGGTTACATTGATGCTGAGAAATTCCAAATTGCAAAGCAGCATTTACTACCAGATGCCTTAGAGAAAGCTCACTTAAAGAAGACTCAGCTTAAAATCTCAGATACAGTTTTAAAGAAACTTATTGAAGAATACGCCCGTGAAAGCGGTATGCGTTCAACTCAAAGAGCTATCGATAAGCTTGTTAGAAAGGCTGCAGTAAAACTTGTAAGTGGTCAAAAGACAGTTAATATAACCGCTGCAAGTTTATTTGACTACTTAGGTAACGCTCCATTTAAGAAGGAGAAACACTTAGATGGCGTGGGTGTTATTACAGGTCTTGCATGGACTTCTTTAGGCGGAGCTACTCTACCTATTGAATCGTCAAAGGTAAGTGACGATCAAAAAGGTTTAGAGCTTACAGGATCTTTAGGTGATGTGATGAAAGAATCTGCTCATATTGCCTACAGCTATATTCAGTCTCACCTTGAGAAATACAACAAGGCTAAAAAGAACTTCTTTAATAAAGCTACCATCCACATTCATGTGCCAGAAGGAGCTACCCCTAAAGATGGTCCATCAGCTGGTGTAACTATAGCTTCAAGCTTGTTATCTTTAGCTCTAAACAAAGCTCCTAAAAAAGGCTTTGCTATGACTGGTGAGTTGTCACTTACAGGTCATGTGTTAGCTATCGGTGGTATCAAAGAAAAGACTATTGCAGCAGTGCGCATGGGAATTACTAATATCATCTGTCCAAAGGCTAACGAGGACGATGTTAAGGAATTGCCAAAGGAAGTAACTGATGGAGTAACCTACTACTTTGCTGATACCTTTGACGATGTAGCTAAAGTAATTTTTGGTAAGTAACCTAATAATCTCCTCACCTATGTGAGGAGATTTTGTTTTTAGCGCTTTATTTCAAGTAACGCAATTCTCTTCACTTCAAGATCTACCTTACCGTCCTTTACAGTAACGCTCTTGCCACTGTTGGCATCTTGAAGCACTGTACCGTCTGCAAAGCACTTACCTACTTGTACAGAGTTTGCATCTCCCACATGAATTACCACAGCGTTATCTACGCCCTTTGCAGGATCTTTATAGGAACGACAATAAGAGTTGTCAGCTAATTTCTCTTGGAAACCCGCGCCTACAGCGATATTTCTAAGTCTAAACTGACCTACCTTTTGCCACATCGCAAGTACAGGATCTTTTGAATACTCAGTACTTAAAGTTGCAACTTTTGAAGCCCATGAGCTTTGCTTATCAATATCCTCAGGGAAATTCATATCAGATCTAATACCCTGCTCTAAATCAATGCCACCGCCCATGTCATTTACACGTGAGGTTTCATCACCATAGTAGATTTGAACAGATCCTGGAAGTAACACAAAGTTATAGGCGGTTTTTATCATATCCTTTTTACGACATAATGAAGTATCGTGGGAGGAGATATAGGTTAAATTGCCTAAGGCAACCTTACCTTCCTTTCTACCATACAACTTACCATAATGCTCCCAATCGGACTGATCAGGGGTAATACAAGTATTTAAGTTGACTCCATCTGGATTAAAATAGAAGTCTATTAAAGAGTCAAAACCTGCATCCTTGTTGTAACCTGATTTATCCCCAGGATCAGTATTAAAAGCCCACAATTCACCTGTCATATAGAAAGGATCTGTCCAGTCTGCTGCAGGATCTTTACCCTTATTCTTTTGTCGCCACTTCTCTAAAGCTTTTACAGAATACTCTTTTAATAGTTTCCATGTTTCTTTAGATACGTATTTAACGGTATCACATCTGTAACCGTCAATACCAAACTCCTCCACCCAGGAGGATAACCAATGAGCTTGAAATTGAGCTACACTCATACTACCTGAACGGTAAGGAATAGCTGCTTTTACATCATACTTGTCATTAGGCTTTGACCACTTCTCTTGTAAGAAAGTTGGAATCGTAACCTTTTTACCATTTGGATTGGTGTTTTTAAAATCCGGTAAATATGCAAGACACTTATCTAAACCGTCATCGGCACCACAAGGTTCACCGTAACCACCGAATAAAATCCAATCTTTGCCCCACCATCTATCCCAGCTAGGATCAAATCCCTCATAGATAGGTTTGTTATGGAAGCTCTCGCCCATATTCACATTTGGAGTCCACTCTTTACAAGGATCTTCACCATGGACAGTTTTACCAAGCTTAAAGTCGCACATATCCTTTAAAGTAGCGTAGCCAGAGTGATTCATCACCACATCAATTAAGACACGAATGCCACGCTTGTGAGCTTCATTTACAAAGGTTCTAAAATCCTCAACTGTACCTAAATTTGCATCAATTGAGGTGAAATCTAAACCGTAGTAACCGTGGTAGGCATAGTACTGATACATGCCCATAGGACCACCACCTACCCAACCGTGGGACTGCTCTACAGGTGAGCTTACCCAAATTGCGTTGATACCTAAGGATCGTAAGTAATCTAAATTAGAGGTTAAACCTTTAAAGTCACCACCATGGAAGGTACCTGCA
>JAEWPL010000187.1 GCA_023460615.1 Pseudomonadota bacterium
TACCTCTTACTTAAAAGGTGGATATCCAGATCTAACCATAACTGACAAACTAATCACTAAAGGTAAATCAACAATTGATGATGTACGTAGGATCTACGGCACACCTAACTACATTGCTGAAACTTTATCAAGTAATATGATTTAAGTAAAAGCATAGAGGGATTTATTGTTTTTTTATAATTTATGTGCTGTCGGTGCGAATAACGTTTTTGAAAACAGTGTATTAACAATAGATCAAAAGGTTCCCTCTGAAAGCTATGATGGCATAAAGTCATCACTTCTATTTGATAATGTTGAGTTTAACTATAAATAGCAACTTTTCATATCTCCCAAAAGGTACTTTGGGAGATTTGAAGCAAACTTGATTTAAATTCCTAACTAAAATCACTATCCTCACTTGAAGTTTGCTTTTCAACTAACACGCCTTTCTTATAAAGCTCTAGTAAATCCTTAAGATCATTTATCAATTGCTTTATTTCATGACCTTTATCGGTGTCTTTTACCATTTGGCGTTTTTCAAACTTCTCTACATCAAGAATGTGGATATCCCCAATATCAGCATTATTGTAGATAGCAGCTTTCACTCCCACAAAAGGAGTGTGAGCCTTTAATTGCAACTCATGGGAACTATAGATTAAGGTGTAGCCTGCAATACCAGTTTTAGCTTGATATGCTTTACAAAAACCACCATCAATCACTAAGAGCTTACCTTCAGCACCAATTGGAGACTGACCGTCTTTCACAAGAATTGGGGTATGTCCATTGATGATATGACCTTTATTAGGATCAAGATTAAAGGCTTTTAAAATCATGCAACAGGTATCTTTATTACGATAAAACTCGTAATATGGATTTCGTGGCTCCTCGTAGGTTGCAGGATCTTTTACAAACAATCTTTCAAAAAGCTTCATCTTACGACCAGACAAAGGTGATTTATCGCCTGTCCACATGTACCATAAGAAATCTAAATGAGCTAAATCCCTCTGGTGGTAAGCCTTTCTAACCTTTTGATCACAGTAATCTAAGTAGTCTTGAGCTGATAACCACTTGCCGTCACATTCAATCTTTTCAAATTGTCCGTTACTGTCTAAAGGTATACAACCGTGGTACAAAAGATTGCCATTAAAGCACTTGTACATAGTGCCTTTTGAATACAAAAACTCAATATGCTCTTTTAAACGAACAGAGCCAGTAAAGGAGGATACTAAGTCGTCTACCACCTCTTGTTCTTCACAAGTTAACTTGTAAGGATCATTGATATCGATAGTTACAAGATCACGAGTCTTTAACTCATATTCTTTACCATCAAATAAAGTTACTGTACCTTTAGTAAGATTTAACTTATCTAAAACTAATCTATCCTCCATGTGGTACTCAGGATGTCTTTTTACTAATTGACCTATAAGCTTTACACAAATAACCGCTATAGCTTTTTCAACAGCAGGAAAATGCTCCTCTTCTTGATAGGTATTGTGAGCAAAGATTGCAAGTTTACGTAAAGAGATACCATAGCCATTTTCAAGCATCTTAAAGTTATGGTAGCGCAAGTTATTGCAAAGGATATTAACAGCACAGATAGGACTACCGCAGCAAGCACCCATCCATAGTACATCATGATTACCCCATTGCAGATCAAGATCATGACACTGCATCAATAAATCCATGCACTTGTCAGGATTTAAGCCTCTATCAAAGATATCACCTAAGACGTGTAACTTATCTACAGATAATCTTTTAACTAAAGCGCATAAAGCAATGATAAAGTCGTCAACACAACCAGATTGAATAATGGATTTTAAAATGTGCTGATGATATTGATGTCTTGAGTTGTGCTCATCTGATTTTGCGTGCATCAACTCGTCGATGATGAAAGCAAAATCCACATCCATAAGTTTTCTAACCTTAGTTCTTGAATACTTTGAGGATAGAAAATTGATTAAGACGATAAGTTTATCAATAGTATTCTTATAAAAGCTTAAAGCTAACTTGTCACAGCAAGCTTTTTCCTGAACTGATAACACCTCTTTTGGGTAGTAAATGAGACTACAAAAGTCGTCCACTTCCTTTTTACTTAAGTCCTTAAAGATAAGTTTTACCTTCTCTTTTATTACCCCAGAGCCATTGTTGATGATATGTAAAAAGGCTTCATATTCACCATGAATATCGGAAATAAAATGCTCAGTACCCTTAGGCATATTTAAAATCGCACTTAAGTTTATAAGCTTAGTATAAACTGCAAAGCGATTTTGATATTGCAAGGATAATAAGTTTAAGTAGCGATCCTTTTGTTTCATATACACCCTTAGCAATCTTTAAAGATTGTCTTTTTTACAGTCATACTCTGCTGCAATTAAATAGATCTTCTCGCAGTCTTGGCGATAAAGTTGCACGAAATGACCTTCAGATTTCTCCATCTCATCCACCCCTAACATCTCCACAAGTTTTGGAATGTCATTTTTAGAGGCGTTAATATCTTTAAAGGATAATGGCATTTCAATGGATTTGAAAAACTCACGTAAAGCACGAATACCTAATTGAGCAGTTTTCTCTAAATCCTCAAGATTTATGTTAATGTCAAAGACTCTATTTGCAAATTGACAGAAACGTTTAACATCATGGTTATAAACATATTCCATCCAAGCTGGGAATATAACTGATAGACCTGCACCATGAGCAATATCATATAAAGCAGACAATTGATGCTCTAAATGATGACTTGCCCAATCCTGCTCACGACCTACACCACAAATATTGTTGTGTGCCAAAGCTCCTGCCCACATCAAATTGGCACGAGCATCGTAATTGAAAGGATCTTCAAAAACTAAGCGAGCATTGTTAATTATGGATTTTAATAAACTTTCACACATTCTATCAGTGATATCACAACCTTCAGTGTTAGTAAAATAACGCTCCATAATATGAGCCATCATATCCACTACACCGCAGGCGGTTTGATAGTTTGATAAGGTATAGGTTAAGGTAGGATCAAGTATGGCAATTACAGGTTTATTAAGCTCTGTAGTACAACCAGTCTTGATTACCTTGTCGCCAACTTGCTTTTGAATCACACAACTAGGTGAGCTTTCAGAGCCTGCTGCTGCAATGGTAAGTACAGAGGCTACCTTTAAGGATTTACAAGGTTTTCTTTTCTTTAAAAAGAAATCAAAGAAATCTCCATCATCTACAGCACCTAAACTTATAGCTTTAGCAGTATCAATTACAGAGCCACCACCGATGGCTAAAATAAAGTCTACTCCTTGTTCTTTACACAGTTTAATGCCTTCATATACTTTAGTTGCAGTAGGATTTGGTTGAATATCTGAAACTTCAACATATGGAAAATTAAATTCACTAAGTTGTGCTTTGATATCGTCTAAAAGACCTGAGCGCTTTACAGAGCCTTGACCATAAACTAATAAGATCTTTTTAATTCCAAACTTATCTTTGTGCTCTGCTAGGATTTTACCTACGTTCTTGTGCTCGTTTTGACCAAAGTAATACTTAGTACTTAAATTAAACTGAAAGTTTTCCATCATCTCACCTATACTTGCTTTACTTAAAGTCAATTATCTAATGGATGTGTTTGTTTGACAATTACCGAAAAACATTTTTTATTTTTGCTAAGTAGCTATCGCTAAATTAAGGCATTTTTAGCTAAAATTCTTTATAATACCTATGATTGTAAGCATTTTGCTTATATTTTGTTTTTCTTACCATGAGGTTAAAGTGATATGAAGCTAGCATCTTTATCTGTTCTTACTGTTGTATTAGCATCAGCTACTAATATGGCTGTAGCTGAAGATAACGGTAATGTTAACATTTGGAATTGGAGCTACAACATTGGCGAAAATACTGTAGCAGATTTTGAAAAAGATACTGGTCTTAAAACAAATTACGTAGAGTTCGACTCTAATGAACTACAAGAAGCTCGTTTACTTGCTGGTAATACTGGTTTTGATGCATCCATCGTTGTAAGTTACTATGTACCAAGAATCGCAAAAGCAGGTGCCTTACAAAAGATTGATCATTCAAAAATTCCTAATTGGGTTAAACAAAACCACGCAAGACTTGAGAAATTAGCAACTCTAGATCCTAACAATGACTACGCTTACCCATATATCGAAATCTCTATCGGTATTGGCTACAACAAGCAAAAGATTGAGGAGATCTTTGGTAAAGATTATGTAGTAGATTCTTGGGATTTCCTATTCAAAAAAGAAAACTCTGACAAGCTAAAACAATGTGGTATTGCGATTATTGATTCCCCAATTGAGGTTATCTCTGCTGTACAACATTACTTAGGTAAAGATCCTACCTCTCAAAAGAAGCAGGACTTTGAAGAAGCTCGTAAGATTTTAACAACTCTTGCTTCAAATACCGCTTACTTCCAGTCTAATCGTTATGTTACAGATTTAGCTTCAGGTGAAATCTGTGTAGCTATTGGTTACTCTGGCGATATCATTCAAAGCCGTCACCTAAGTGCTCATGGTAAAAATAAATTTGATATTGAATACGTAATTCCAAAGGAAGGTTCAATCTTCTGGTTCGATAGCTGGACTGTACCAAAGGGTGCAAAGAATTACGACAATGCTATGAAGTGGTTTGATTGGTTATTAGATCCTAAAAACGCATCTAAGCTATCCAATGAAATGGGTTACATTCTACCTGTAGATGAAGCTATGCAAAATCTATCTGATGAGCTTAAGAACAACCCAAGCATCAATTTAACTGAGGAGAAACTAAAGACTATGTACTTTATGCAACCTACCCCAGCTAAAACCACTCGCATTACCAACAACGTTTGGAATGCTATGAAAATTGATTCTGCTAAGGTAGCAGACTAATCATATAAGTTAGTAGCTTATTCTTTGAAAGGATTTTTATAAAAACTAAAAGGATGGGCTACTTGCTCTACAATAAGTCTCTTTTCTAATTTCTCTTGTAGCTCTTTATCAGTTGGTGCACTAGGATCTAGTAAATCAAAGGATGGAATGATCTTACGAAAAACACCTAAACTTACATCTACTCTCATCTTTCTATTGGTAAGAATAAGCTCTCTTAAAGATTCTTTATCAGCTTTTTTGGTTACTTTAAAGTTTGGTTTAATACGTCTTATAAATTCTAAAGTTAGAGGATCATTCATAATTTTGTTTTGATTAAAAAATTTACTGTAAGTCAACTTAAACTGTTGCAGATTGTTCTGCAAAAAAGCTTTTCTATCTTTGTTGACTGAAAATTATATACTCACCAACATCAAAAAGATACTCTAATTTGTTTATTGTTTTAAACCATTATTTTTCAAGCACTCTCACACTTTAAAGGCAAATTAGCTTTATCTGACAAGCAAACATATGATTTTTGACTCATCGCAAAAAAATTAATCTCTAATACCGATAAAATTTATCGTGTTAGTACATTAAATGCAGTAAGATAGCTGTAGGTATGTGATTAACACATGTATAACAAGGAAAAAAGAAACATGAAATTATTAAAAAAGAGTTTAATTGCGCTAGGAACATTAGCTGCAGTATCCTTAGCTGGTTGCACCGGTAAATATGTAACCGATGAAGAAATTGCGACCTTCCAAGAAGGCGTTGATACTTCAACCTCAGTTCGTGCAAAGCTAGGTAATCCACAAGAAATCTATACAGATGGCACCGATAACCTTGATCTAAAACACCACTTTGATATCTACTTATCAACCCTTGACTTAATCAAGTTTGGTAATGATCATTATCGTTACTTCACTATCTTTGCTTACACTCCTGAAGATAAGTTAGATGGTGCTTTTAAATATTACTGCTTAGATGACAAAGAGTGTGAGTTAGCTCGTGAAGCTATCTTAAGTAAGTATATTCAAGAAGATAACCAAAAGATCTTAGCTAAGACTCAAGACAAGAAGAAAAAGCGTGCTTTAAGAAAGATGCTTAAGGACGAAAAGAAAAAGCAAGCTGCTCGTACCCAACAGTTGTCTCAAAACAAAGAGAACGTAGCTATTGAGAAGGTTTCAAAGCCAACTGCAACAGCAACATCAACCACAACTGAGACTGTAAAGCAGGAAGCTCCAAAGGCTACTCCTAAGAAATCAGCTAAAAAAGTAGTATTAGATTAAAGGAATTTTTATGAAAAAATCACTTATTTGCGCAAGTATTCTAGCTTGCCTTGCATTAACAGCTTGTGGTGACAACGCTGAAGAAAATCCTGTAGTAAGTGCTGTAAAAGCCTCACTTAATGGCAAGCAGTTACAAAAGGTAGTAACTTTAGAGCAAGCTAATAAGAACTTAAAGCAGTTCTTTGATGCAATTGATGATAAAGACAAGTTCTTACTATTAACACAAGAAGATCTAACCGACACTTACACTAAGTATATTAGCAAGACTGCATATGAAGGCGTTGAGATTAACGAAGCTTTAGCTAAGGATTATGTAAAGGCAGCTAAAGAGCAAATCCGCGAGAAATACTATAGCAAATACTTATACAATGTTCATGCTCTAGAAATCAATTTTTCAGATGCCAAAAAGGCTGCATCTTTAGACTATATTCAAAGTGTTGATGACATTATTGCAACTCAGAAAAACAAAGCATCAGATATCCTAGATTATAGAGAGTATGCAAAGCAATTTTACTTTACTGTAGTTCGTGTAGATAGTTGGAGCTTAAAGGTAAAACTTACTAACAACTCTGACATGCCAATTAAAGGTTTTACTTTTGTATCAAGCAATGGTGACCGTTACGGTGATTGGAATCTTAGAACAGCTATCAAACCAGGTGAAGAATCAGAACTTACGCTAAATGTATCTAGTGCTAAAAATCCAGGTACCTTCAGATTAGTTTCCATTACCTTTATTGATAATAATGGCGATAAAGTTATCAAAGAATCACCAGAAAGAAATTTAAGAGGTAACAG
>JAEWPL010000188.1 GCA_023460615.1 Pseudomonadota bacterium
GAATCAGGACGCTCAACTTGCTTACCACCACGGATTTCCTGACGGAATAGACCGTTCTCGTAGTGAATACCATAACCTACACATGGATACTTGCAAGTAGCTAAAGAATCCATGAAACATGCAGCTAGACGACCTAAACCGCCATTACCTAAAGCCATATCAGGCTCTTCTTCACAAACTTCGTTGATATCTAGACCAAGTTCATTTAATGCTTCACGTGCAATATCGAACTTCTCTAGGTTGGTTAGATTGTTAACAGTCAATCTACCCATTAAGAATTCTGCTGATAAATAGTGAACAGCGCGGGTATCTGCCTTAGCATGAGTTGATTGAGTGTCAGTTAGACGACCAAAGATCTCCTCATTACATGCAGCTACAACAGCCTGCCACCAAGCTAGCTTGCTAGCCTTCTCTGGAGAGGTACCAATTGTAGTACGTAAGTGATTTAAAACTGACTGCTTGAAAGCTTCTACACTAGCCTTGTTAGTTGTAGAAGTTGCTTTAACAGCAGTAGTCTTGGTTGAAGTAGTAGGCTTCTTCACAGAAGCTGTCTTCTTAGTTGGGGCACTTTTAGTTACCATAAATAAATTTCCTCATTAACTCCAATAACTAAAATTCTATCAAATTAAAAAACGTCATTCATACTCTGTTTTTTACACAATATTAAACCGAATTATAGCAAAATCCTAAAAACGCAATTCGTCTGGAATTGGCAAATTTGGATCTAGATCTTTAGGTTTTTGCTGTTGTTTACCCTCCTTGTAAGCTTTCATACCCATTACCCAAGCAAGCAGCTGCGCTACTGCTTGGAATAATCCGCGCGGGATCTCACAATCAAGCTCTGTGGTGTAATACAAAGAACGAGCAAGCGGAGGTAATCTTACAATCGGAACGTTAGTTTCTCGTGCAATTTCCTTTATTTTTTCTGCAATTTCATCAACACCTTTGGCAACAACTAAAGGTGCTGTAGTACCATCTACATCGTAAGATAAAGCTACCGCGTAGTGGGTTGGGTTTGTTACCACCACATCCGCCTCAGGCACTTTTTTCATCATACGACGAGCAGCCATCTGAAACTGCATTTGCTTAATCTTACCCTTAATCTGTGGGTTACCTTCTGTATCCTTATACTCGTCTTTAACTTCTTGCTTAGACATTTTTAATTGACGAATATAATTCCACTTTTGATAGGGTACATCGATAATTACGATAGGTAACATCGCGCACACAATAATGATCATCAATTGGAAAAGTAAGGTAATGCCACGTTTAATAGCCACTAAAGGATCAAGGTAAGATAAGCTCATAAGCTCTGCAAACTTGCCACTTATTGCAAAGTAACAAAAGGCTCCTATGAAACTTACTTTAAATATACCTTTGATAAGCTCAATTAAAGAATTTAAAGAAACAATGCGCTTTACACCAGATAAAGGATTCATCTTAGAAAACTTTGGCATTAGCGCTTGTTGCGAGAAGTTGTAGCCACCAATAAAGATTGAGCCTACGATAGCGCAGACAAAAAGAATGGAAATAATGCCTATAAGTGGGAGAGCCACATCTTTTAGGTTCTCCACAAAGATACGCCGAAACTCATCGGTAGAGAACACCTGCTCACGGGTCAAAGTAAAGCTGTTGAACATGATTTGTTTCATTCCAATAGCAAGCCAGCTTGAGAAAACCCACAGTGATAGGACGCCTGCAATCAGCACAAAAAAGGTACTTGCCTCTTTTGAACGAGGTACTTGACCTTTATTTCTAGCATCTGATAATTTTTTGCTAGTCGGTTGTTCTGTTTTGTCGTCGTTATCAGCCATTTACTACTCTAGTATTGCTTTATCTCCATTGTCTTCAAGCCACTGACGACGGTCGGCAGCTCTCTTTTTAGATAAAAGCATATCCATTAAAGCAAAGGTGTTCTCATCAGCATCAGAAGTTAGGGTAAGTTGCATTAAACGTCTTGATTCTGGAGCTAAGGTGGTTTCACGTAGCTGTGCTGGATTCATCTCACCTAGACCTTTGAAACGCTGGATCTTAATATTCTCTTTTTTAATACCTTTTCTTGATAACTGCTTTTGTTTTACCTCAAGCTCATCGTCATCTAAGGCATATTCTTTGATTTTACCGCAGTCAATTCTGTACAAAGGAGGACATGCTACATAGATGTGTCCTTCACGTACTAATCTTGTAAAGTGCTTTACAAATAAAGCACATAACAGTGTACCAATATGTAAACCGTCAGAGTCTGCATCAGCTAAGATACAAATCTTGTTGCAACGAAGACCATCTAGGCTATCTGCATCTGGCTCAATACCAATAGCAATGGAAATTGCACGAATTTCTTCAGAGCCTAAAGCTTCGTTTGCTGATACTTCCCAAGTATTTAAAATCTTTCCACGAAGTGGCAAGATAGCTTGATAACTTGAGTCACGAGCTTGACGGGCAGAACCACCAGCTGAGTCACCCTCTACGATAAATAACTCACCACGGCTAGGATCGGTGGAGATACAATCTACTAATTTACCAGGTAGCGCAGGTCCTCTTGAAACCTTTTTACGCTCTACAACTTTTGCAGTGCTCTCGCGCTCTTTTGCTGACTCAATAATTAAGTTTGCAATTACAGTTGCTTTATCAACATTTGAGTTTAACCACAAAGAAAAACGGTCTGAGACAATACCTTCAACGATAGAAGCTATATGACGGGAGGACAATTTCTCTTTAGTTTGACCTGCAAACTGAGGATCACGCATTTTTAGTGATAAAACATAGGAGCAACGAGACCAAACATCATCGGCTGTAAGTTTTAAATTGCGGGGTAATAAATTGTGCAAATCACAAAATTCTCTTATAGCGTTGGTAAGACCAGTTCTAAAACCATTTACGTGAGTACCGCCATCAATAGTTGGAATTAAGTTTACAAAAGACTCACTGATAGTGTGACTACCTGAGCCTTCCATTTCCCAACTTACCGCCCACTCAAGCTCCTCGTCTTCGGTTTTAACTACCCCATAAAAAGGAGGATTTGGCTCAATGGTGCGTTCACAAGCTTGTGCTACTAAATAATTCTGAAGATTACCACTGTATGTCCAAGTATCATTAGTGTTATGTACTCTATCCTCAAAGGTAATAGTCAAACCTTCACACAAAACTGCTTTAGCTTTAAGTAAGTGTTTTAAAACTGCTACATTAAATTTTGGATCATCAAAATATGGCTCATCTGGCCAAAAGTGCACACTAGTACCAGTGTCCTTCTTAGCACAAGTGCCAATTTGAGTTAAATTCTGTGTCTTCTCGCCTTTTTGATAAGTTAACTCATAAATGCAACCGTCACGCTTTACCTTTACCGTTAATTGTTTGGATAATGCATTTACTACAGATACACCTACACCGTGTAAACCACCTGAGAACTTATAGTTGTCAGAGTTAAACTTACCACCTGCGTGTAATTTTGTAAGAATAAGTTCAATTGCAGGAATGCCTTCTTCAGGATGGATATCCACTGGCATACCACGACCATTATCGGTTACTTCTAAGGATTGATCTTCGTATAAAACTACTGAGATTAAGGAGGCAAAACCTGCTACTGCCTCATCCACACTGTTATCGATTACTTCCATACCCAAATGATTTGGATTTTGGGTATCGGTATACATACCAGGTCTACGTCTTACAGGCTCTAGACCTTTTAAAACTTCAATTGATGCACCAGTGTAGTTATTTGTATTGTCACTCATATTATCTTTGTTTTTCTAATCGCTATTACTAGTGTTATCTTAGCACATCAAGGCAAAGTTTTAATTATCGCTTTATCGCACAACTAGATTTAATTTGTATTTTTTGACACTTAAGTGTAAATTTCTTCGCACTTACAACTATAATCGTACTAGGTAATTTAAATTGGAAAAATTATTTATGAAAAAGCTAGGTTTAACTTTAAGTTTAATTTCAAGTGTATTTTGTGCACTGCTTGCGTAAGTGAGGATGCTACCTCAGTAAAACTTACTGTAGAAGGATCTTCAAGTGCTAGTGGTGTAGTGCTTCTAAGCTACAACTTTTTCGATAATGGTAAACCATTTGTGGATGATGGTCGCTACATCAAGTGGTATCCAGATGGTTTATACACTGCCTTATATGAGTGCAGACAGAAGAATTTTGGTGAGGTTAAACCTCTTGATGAGACATCTGAACTTGTTGGTGAGATGAAAGATGGCAAGCTTATCAAAGGTGAGGTTTTGAGAAGATTCCAATGTTTACTACCAGATCACTCTGCGTAACATTGCATTTCTTGATTTAAAACAAGTATGAGTATGAAAAAGTTTGGTTTAATTTTAAGTTTAGTATCAAGTGTGTTGCTGTGCACTAGTTGTGCAAGCAACAGCAATCCAAATCTTAGTGTTTCTGAATCCTCAAGATGGAATGGTATCGTGCTCCTAAATTACAGCTTTGAAGACAATGGTAAACCATTTGTCGATGATGGTCGTTATATCAAATGGTTTCCAGAAGGCTACTACAAAGCTTTATTTGAGTGCAAAGACATGGAATTTAGTGATGTGATATTGCTAGATAAAGAGTCTACCTTAGTAGGAGAAATGAAAGATGGCAAACTTATCAAAGGTGATGTAATGAGAAGATATCAATGCATTCTCAGACCTATCTTATAAGCCAACTCAAAAACTTCTACAAAATAAAGCAACCTCTTGATAAAAAACATTCTTTCAAGGTTGCTTTATTGTTATGTTCCTAGTTTCTAAAACTTAAAATTGCTTTAAGTCCATGAGGCTTTCTGTTCTCAAGCTTAATCTTTGCCCCAATCTCATCGGCTGCAGACTTAACAATAGCTAAACCAAGACCTGTACCTTCAATCTTAGCTGTATCTCCACCTACCCTATAAAAAGCGTTAAACACTTTTTCTAAATCGTCAGCATTGATACCAGGTCCGTTATCTTCAATAAAGATATAAGTACCTTTATCATTTTTGATACAGGACAAGTCACACTGACCATGCTCTGGGGTGTACTTTAAAGCGTTACTTACAAGATTAGAAACTATGGTTTTGACACTTGCTCTGTCAGAGTAAAGAGAAATATTGCAATCACCAACTAGACCTAAATCGATGTCTTTTTTATCTGCAAGATATCCAAGATCTTCAATTATCTCAACAAATAAAGTTTTTACATCAAAGGTAGCTAAATGTAATTCCTTACCACATTGAGATCTTGCATAAGCTAATAGATCATTAGTAAGTTTTCTTTGCCTTGCGATGGCAAGTTTTAATTGTTTTACTTTCTCTGCTTCATTTTTCTCAAGTACTGACTCATCGATAGCTTGAGCCTGCAAAGAAATAGCTGTAAGCGGGGTTCTCATCTCGTGAGCAGCATCAGCTATAAAACGTCTTTCATTGCTTAGAGCTTTAGAGGTTTTATCAAATAAGGTATTGATAGATTCAATAAAGACATCTAATTCTGACGGTAACTTTTGATTTTTCACTGGAGTTAAATCACTCTCTCGTCTTGAATCTAACTCACGAGCAGCTCTGTTTACTCTCAAAAAGATTAAATTTACAAAGAGAATAATACAAGGCACATAGATTGCCACTAAAATTAAGAACTCAAATAAGGAGCTTAATAAAGCTTTATTTACATAAGCTTCCATTAAGGTAAACGGTCTAGCTACTACAAAGCGAACGCCCATTTTATTAGTAGCAACATATGCTCTTACTCTTCTGTCTTGAATTAAGACAGAATATAAACCGTCTTCAATGTTACGAGGGAAATACTGTGGTTCACCAGGTTTAGCATACAAAGGCGCAATAATAATTTCCTGATGATTATTAAATAAATCGGTTAAAGACGGAATTGGCAAAAAGGAGTTTTGTACTTGGTGATCTTGAATAACCAAATTTCCATAGCGGTCGCGGAATATCCTTCGACGGATACTTGGACCTTTCCAGGAGCTTGGTAAAATCACATCGTAGTCGATGATTACGTTTGCAATCTGAGCTAATTCCTCATCTACAAACACACTCATCTCATTCATGGCTTTATTGTAACTTCTATAACAGCTAAAAGCTGTATAGATAATTCCAATTAAAACCATGACCAGGCATAGTTTAAAGCGTAAAGATCTGATTAACTTTCCTTTACTACTTTCCAACCTACACCTCTGACATTCTTAATGTTTTGTGAACCTACTTTCTTTCTTAGGTTGTGAATAATAAACTCAATGGCATTAGACTCAACCTCTTGACCAAAGGCGTAGATTTTATCCTCTAAAGTCTCACGTGATAAAACTGCACCAGGACGTCTTAATAAAGCTTCTAATAAAGCGTATTCACGGGAGGTTAAAGGTTGATTTGTAACAGAGCCATTCTCATCTTTGACTAATACTTCATGAGAGATAGGATCAAGTGACAACACACCATTTGATAAAGTTATGACATCATTACTTGTAGCAGTGCGACGAGTTACAGCTCTAATTCTTGCTAAAAGCTCAGTTAAATCAAAAGGCTTTACTACATAGTCATCAGCGCCTATATCTAAACCTTGTACTCTGTCATCGATACCATCACGGGCGGTGATGATGATTACAGGAGTTCTAACATTATTAGCACGCCACTTTTTAAGTAACTGCACACCATCAATACCAGGTAAGCCTAAATCTAATAAGATACAATCGTAGGCAATATCCAAAGGTGCGTACAAAGCTTGATTACCGTCGTTTAGGCAGTCAACAGCATAAGCTTTTGACTTTAGACCTGCTTCAATAGCATTTGAAATCAACGCATCATCTTCAACTACTAAAATACGCATGCATACTCTCCAAGTATTTTTAGCTATTATTGCAAAAGAAACTTAGTTTAAATTTAGATTTAAAAAAGGCTAAAACTAGTTTTAGCTTTTAAAGAAGTCTACGATATTTTGAACTTTACTTTCAAAGTTTTCATACCGATGATTACCACCTTCTTCAATATCTAAAGTAGCATTTTTTAAATGCTCTTTAGCATATTGGTAGTCTAAAACCTCATCAGCTTTTTGCAATAAAACTAAAGTTTTTTCAGGACGATAGTGTTTTAAGATTTGCTCTTTATCATTACAAAACTCAATAGCTTCTTTGGAGATTTCAAACTCCTCTCCAGTACCATAATTTTTTAAGGTTTTACCTAATAAATTATTGTCGCTACAGAATTTTGAGGGATATAAACAAGGATTGATAAGAGCTACTTTGATGTTGTATTTAATTGACAATAACAGTGCTTGAAAGCCGCCCATGGAGCTACCAACTAAACACAAATCCTCTCCTCTGTCTTTTACAGTTTCTACAAAATGACATAAGGAGAAGTAGGCAAGCTTGATGTCATCAGAAAAATCTAAAGACAAAAAGTTTATTGATGGATCTATTTTTTGAAGTTCTGTTTTAAGAATTTGAGCTTTATTTGCATTAGAACTTGCCTGAAAACCATGTAAATAGGCAATAAGCATTACTAATATCCTTCTACGTCGGTATAAGGGCTAAATTGATCTTTTGGAAGACGATATACAGTAGTATCAATACTACCATCTGGTTTGAAAGTTAGATATCTCCAACCTGGAGATAAATAATCAAGTGAGAAATTTACTGAACGAGGAGTAAATTGAATTGAGGTGGATGGGGTTGCAATATACCGCACATCACGAATAGTTTCGTCATATTCTTGGTGGATATGACCAGATACAATAGCTCTTACATTGTTGATACGGTGAATGTAAGTATTAAACTCATCAGAGTTATGCATAGTCTGAGTATCAAGCCATCTTGAACCTACAAGAAGTGGTAAGTGATGTACTAAAATACAGACATGCTGCTGTGGGGATCTGTGACCACAGTAAGCTGCGTAATCGAGCTGATCACGTAAGATCCAACCATGCGCTACCGCATAAACTTCAGAATTTAAAAAGATATACTGCCACTTTGGAGTAATTACGTTTTTAGCAATATTTACACCAAGCTTATCAAAGATCCTATACATTAAAGGACCATCATCATGATTACCTGGTAAGAAGAAAACTGGCTTTTGAAGTCTTGCTATCTTTTGAGCAAAGTGCTCGTAGGAGCGAAGTGAGTAATCCTGAGATAAATCACCTGTTACAGCGACAAAATCATAATCAAAATTCTGCTCTAACACAGCATCAATTACAGCGTCCATACTCTCAGAGGTCTTCACACCTAACAGATCACGATTAGGATCTGCAAATAAATGACAATCTGTAAGCTGTAATACGCGTACA
>JAEWPL010000189.1 GCA_023460615.1 Pseudomonadota bacterium
GTTATCCATTTGTTGCAATTCATTTCACAGAGAAAAATGTTACAAAAGTTGTTCCTACATCCATTTCAAGCTCAGACTTTAATAGACTTAACTTAGATAGAAACTCTATTAGCTACATTGATAGAGCAGATCATAATTTTGAACTGTTAAATTACCACTTCAATGAATTTTCAACTGAATTACAAAATCAATTAGTTTAATGCTGGCTTGGTAAGACTCAATGAGGTCAACTTACTTATGATGTTTGTCTCTGGCGATATGCACCGGTATATCGATATATCTAAATTAGACAGAATCAATGAGTTAGCCAATAAACCGTCAACTGTATTGATTGCAGGAGATTTTGGTGGAATTTGGAATCAAGGACTTATTGATAGTAATGGCAATATGCAAATCAATTATGAAGATGATTCTTACGCAAAGAGTTTTGCAAAGTATCCCTTTAAAATCATCTGTTGTCTTGGAAATCATGAGAATTACGATGTAATAAATAAATTACCAAGACAAGATGCTTATGGCGGTAAAATTATTCGATTGACTGATAATGTAGAGCTTCTTGATAGAGGTTATGTTTTTCAAATTGAAGGAAAAAAAATCCTAAGCATCGGTGGCGCTATGTCTATGGATTGGGCTTATCGAAAAGAGCATATCTCCTTTTGGAAAGAAGAGACAATTAGTGAAGAGGATATGAAAAGAGCCCAAATTGAGTTATCCAAACATGACTATAAAGTTGATTATGTTTTAACTCACACAGCTCCTTTAGAAGTACTAAAAGCTACGGTTAACAATGTTGAAAAAAATTCTGAGCTTAGATTAAAACTTGAATATGCTATTAGGCATGATCCATCAGTAAAACTGCTTGAAGAAATACGACAAAAAATTTCTTTTAAAGGGTGGTACTTTGGACATTTTCATGCTGATATGAATTTTAATTCTTCAGATAATTCTTTGTTTTATTGCTTGTTTAATAAATGGAAGGAACTTTCATAAGAAGTTAATCTTTCCTATGGAATGCTACGATGAATTCTGAAAAAAGATACAATTTTCAAAATACTTTGGTTCCAAAACACTGGAGATCAGTGCGGGATTGTTGGTTTTTAAATGGAACAAGCTGTAAATGGAACATAGGCTTTTTGAGAGATGAACTATATAAGGAATTTTTTGTTAGTGTTTTCAAAAACCATTCTGAGATAGAAAATTTCAACGACCCTTCTCTATACGGTAATTGGGACGAGTTGTTTGTTCGTGTATTTAATCTTGAATTTTTGATAAAACGTAAGTTAAACGGATTTATAATTTACACAAAAAATCCAAAGTCAGACTCTCAAAATGAGCAGTATTCAAAGTCCATTATATTGAGAAAAAAGCTTGTTGACAGTATTAGCGATGTTCCATCAAATGGAGTGTTGAAATCTCGAAATTTACAAATAAGTAATCGAGTAATCGAAATTTCACAGACAGAGGCTTTAATTGAAACCTCTTGCTGTCGTTTTGCTATTATTTATGTGCTAGCAAAGGCATATGTTACAAAACTTGATAATTATGTAAGAAGCATAGCTGATGATCCAAATAACGCTAGAAAAATGTATGAGGATATGCAACTTTGGAAAACGAAGTTCATGTATGTTGTTCCTCTAAATACTAATCGAGTAGTTGAATTGTCTTTCATGTGGGAAGATCTTTATAACCACTTTAGGATTGATCTATTAGTAAAAGAAATGGAGCGAAAGCTCAAGGAAATAACTTTACTTGAGCAAAGCAAGAAAATTGATACCTTAAACAGTCGCATGCTTTATTTGTCTGTAGTAGCAACAATATCAGCTATTGTTTCTGCTGCAATCTCAATATACGATGTATTTTTTCGCTAAATTTTGAATATCAGAGGGCGGTATTAGTTAACCTTGTAGTAGCTTACCACTCATCTATATTTTCCTTAATATCCATCTATATCAAATTTTTTAACCTGCCATCATAAATGCTTTAAATTCGTTTAAGTATTTAAAAAAAGTTCGTGTAAAATAATAAGTTAATACTAAAGGATAATGGAGATAAAGCTCATGACAATAAATGATTCAAGTTCGCTAATTTTAATTGTGGGAGCGATTGCAATCTTAGCTTTTGTTGTTCATGGTCTATGGTTTTCTGGTCGAAGCATCAATCGTAAGTTAGTGAAAGGCTCAAAAGAAGATCAAGAAATCGTAAAGTCTAATCAAATCGGTAAAGTAAGAATTGTGGTTCCACAAGACGACAAGGACAATACAATAACTTCTGAAATTGGTAAGATTGAAACTTTCTCCTCAAAAGAGCCTAAGGCACAGCCTGTAAAAGAGCATAAAGATCCTAAAGAAGCTTTAAACGAGCAGATTATGACCACCTATGAGCTTAACTTATCAGCTTCAACTGGTCGTCCTTATAAAGGTCTAGATTTAGAAGAATTATTTAATACCTACGGCTTTATCCGTGGTGAAAAAGATATCTTTTGTGTTTATGAAAACCCTAACTTAAAAGATATTGTGGTATTTAGAATTTGCTCCCTTGAAGCTCCTTACTCCTTCCCAAAGCAAATGGATGGCTTTAGTACAAAATCTTTAGCTATCTACATGCAATTACCACCAAAAGGTAAAGGTTATATTTATTTTAAAGCTATGAGAATTGCAGCTCAGTGCTTAATTGAGCACTTAGGTGGCACTATTGTTGATAACGACAATAAAGAGATCTCAGTTGAAAAACTTGATCACATTGAATCCTTGTTGCACAGCTATGACAAGCAGGAGGATTAGTGATGAGTGATGCTTTAACCCAAAGAGAGCAGTATCGTAAGCTTATTGATACTCTAAATCGCTATGCTAAAGCCTATTATGTAGATGATGAGCCTTTAGTTCCGGATGCTGAATATGACCGTCTATACAGAGAGCTTGAGCTTTTAGAGCAGAGTAATTTAGATTTAAATGATCCAGACTCCCCAACTAAAAGAGTAGGAGGTGCACCTCTAAGTGCTTTTGAGAGTGTGCAACACAAAGTTCCTTTGATGTCTATGGGAGATATCTTTAATCATCAGGAGCTTATTGAATTTAATCAGCGCATGCTAAATGCTATCAATGTACCTGAAGTTGAGTATTGTGCTGAGCCTAAACTTGATGGTTTAGCTGTCTCTTTAATCTATCAAGATGGTCTACTTGTACAAGCTGCTACCCGTGGCGATGGTAGAGTAGGTGAGAATATCACTGAGAATGTTAAAACCATTAAAGCTATTCCCCTAAGACTTACAGGAGATCACGTTCCATCTTACTTAGATGTAAGAGGCGAAGTTATCATGACTCGTGATGGCTTTAAAAAGTGGAATGAGAATGCTTTAAAAACAGGTGGCAAAGTCTTTGCTAATCCTCGTAATGCAGCTGCAGGCTCTTTACGTCAGTTAGATCCAAAAATTACTGCAAAGCGTCCTTTATCTTTCTTTGCCTACTATGTAGGTCAATGCGAAGGCTATGATCTAGCAGATGATCAATACCACCGTCTTTTAGAGCTTAAAAAGTTTGGTTTACCAGTTAACCCTAATATTAAGCTTGTAAATGGTCTTAATGGCTTAAAAGCTTTTTATGACGATATCTTAGCAAGACGTCAAACTTTAAATTACGACATCGATGGTGTTGTTTTAAAAGTAAACTCTTTACCTATTCAAGAGCAATTAGGTTTTACCGCTAAAGTTCCTCGCTGGGCAATTGCCTATAAGTTCCCACCTGAGGAAATGATGACTAAGCTTTTAGATGTGATCTTTCAGGTTGGAAGAACTGGTGCGATAACTCCTGTAGCTAAACTTAACCCTGTATATGTCGGTGGTGTAACTGTATCTAGTGCCACTTTGCATAATGAGGACGAGATTAGACGCTTAGATTTAATGATTGGCGATATGGTTATCGTGCGTCGTGCTGGTGATGTAATTCCTCAGATCTCAGGTGTCGTAAAAGAGAAAAGAGACGGTACTCAAAAGGAGATTGTCTTCCCAACTGTATGCCCTGAGTGTGGCTCTGCTATTGAGCGTGTAGAAGGGGAAGCGGTTGCCCGTTGTACAGGTG
>JAEWPL010000190.1 GCA_023460615.1 Pseudomonadota bacterium
AAAGTCCTAAAGCTAGTCGGAATTAGATATAGTAAAAGTGGCAGATATATGGAATGGAAGTTAATTACCTTACCGAGGGAGATCTTGTCAGCTATAGAAATATGGTAGTAACAACGAATGGCAAGAACTCCACAAATCAATAAGGCACTGTCTATCAAGAACCTTGAAAATGAAGGTTGGGTAAGTCTAAAAGGGCTAGATAGCGCTAGCATATAGAGCTAGGCTATCAATTGAGACTAATTGGAACCGCCGTATGCGGATCCGCACGTACGGTGGTGTGAGAGGGGCGAGCTAAACTCCCCCTACTCGATTATATACAACTTTACAAATTTGAATTTTCTTTTTTACATAAAATTTTTAAAATCACTAAATGAAATATTGTTTCATTTAGGTGAAAAAACATCGTTAAAAATTGAAATTTTTTTAACGTGTGCTAAAATTATCGAATGTTAAAAGCTTAGTTTAACGTCTAAAAAAGACGAATTTATAAGAGGAAAACGAACTATGGCAATTTTAAAGATGGCTGACCTTGATTTAAAGGGCAAAAGAGTACTTATCCGTGCTGATTTAAACGTACCTTTAAAGGATGGCAAGGTTGCATCAGATAAGCGTATTATGGCTACCCTTCCAACTATCAAATTAGCATTAGAAAAGGGTGCTAAGGTTATGGTAATTTCTCACTTAGGCCGTCCTGAGGAAGGCGTTTATGCTGAGGAGTTCTCATTAAAGCCAGTTGCAGATTACATTGCAACCAAGCTTCCTGGTGTTAATGTTCGTTTAGAGAAAGATTACTTAAACGGCGTTGATGTAAAAGAAGGCGAGTTAGTTGTTCTAGAAAACTGCCGTTTCAACAAGGGCGAGAAGAAGAATGCTGAAGATTTATCAAAGAAATATGCAGCATTATGTGATGTATTCGTAATGGATGCATTCGGTACCGCTCACCGTGCTCAAGCTACAACTTACGGCGCAGCTCAATTTGCTCCAGTTGCTTGTGCAGGTCCTCTATTAGCTGCTGAATTAGAAGCTTTAGGTAAGGTAATGGATAACCCAGCTCGTCCAATGGTTGCTATCGTTGGTGGTTCTAAGGTTTCAACTAAGTTACCAGTTCTAAACAGCTTATTAAAGGTTTGTGACCAGTTAATCGTTGGTGGTGGTATTGCTAATACCTTCATCGCTGCTGAAGGTCACAAGGTTGGTAAGTCACTATGCGAGACAGACTTAATCGACACTGCTAAGGAATTAGCTTCAAAGACTAAGATCCCAGCATTCGTTGACGTAGTTGTTGGTAAAGAGTTCGATGAGAAGACTCCTGCTGTAACTAAAGACTTATCAGAAGTTGCTGATGACGATATGATTTTCGACTTAGGTCCTAAGTCAATGGCAAACATCAACGAAGTTATCAAGAATGCTAAGACTATCCTATGGAACGGTCCTGTTGGCGTATTCGAGTTTGATCAATTTGCTACTGGTACTAAGTCAATGGCTGACGCTATCGCTAACTCAGAGGCTTTCTCTGTAGCAGGTGGTGGTGATACCATTAACTCAATTCAGAAGTTCAATGTTGCAGATAAGATTTCTTATATCTCAACTGGTGGTGGTGCTTTCCTAGAGTTCGTTGAAGGTAAGAAGTTACCTGCAGTTGAAATCCTAGAGAAGAGAGCTGCTGAATAATAGTTCTCAAGAATGCCAGCCTATGTGCTGGCATTTGTCCTATTTTTTATCCTACTTAATTTAAAGGTAATAAATCTTATGACTAAGATCCTTGACGTTGTAAAGCCAGGTGTTGTTACTGGTGAAAATTTACAAAAATTATTTGCTGTTGCACGTGAGAATGGTTATGCATTCCCATCAGTAAACTGCGTTGGTACTGATTCTATCAATGCTGTTATTGAGGCAGGTGCAAAGGCACGTTCAGCTGTTATGGTTCAATTCTCAAACGGCGGTGCTCAATTCTTAGCAGGTAAGGGCTTAAAGAGCGAAGAGCCACAAAAGGCAGCTATCCTAGGTGCTATTTCTGGTGCTTTACATGCTCGTAACGTTGCTGAGTACTACGGCGTTCCAGTTGTAGTTCACACTGACCACTGCGCTAAGAAGTTATTACCATGGATCGATGGTCTATTAGACGCTGGTGAGAAGTACTATGCAGAGCACGGTGAGCCATTATTCTCATCTCACATGATCGACCTATCAGAAGAGTCTCTAAAGGACAACGTAGCTCTATGCTGCAAGTACTTAGAGCGTATGTCTAAGATCGGCATGACTCTAGAATTAGAGTTAGGCTGCACCGGTGGTGAGGAAGATGGTGTTGATAACTCAGATAAGGATGAGTCAGCTCTATACACTCAACCAGAAGACGTAGCATATGCATACGAGCAGTTATCAAAGATTTCTCCAAACTTCACAATCGCTGCTTCATTCGGTAATGTTCACGGTGTTTACAAGCCTGGTAACGTTAAGTTAAAGCCAACCATTCTACGTGATTCACAGAAATATGTTCACGAGAAGTTTGGTACTGCTTCAGAGAAGCCTCTAAACTTAGTATTCCACGGTGGTTCAGGTTCAACTGAGCAAGAGATCCGTGAGTCAGTATCATACGGTGTTATCAAGATGAACATCGATACCGATACTCAATGGGCAACATGGGCAGGTATCCTAAATTACTACAAAGCTAACGAGAACCGTCTACAAGGTCAGTTAGGTGATGGTACCGATCCAGACGTTCCTAACAAGAAGTTCTATGATCCACGTGTATGGTTACGTAAGGGTCAAGAGTCTATGATCGAGCGTCTACAAGAGGCTTTCGAGCGTTTAGGTTCAAAGAACTCTCTATAATTTAACCTAGTTTAAATTATAAATAAGCCTCTGCCTTAGGGCAGGGGCTTTTAAGTGTCTAGAAATTAAAAAGGCAAACTTTAAAGTTTGCCTTTTTAAATGGAGGTAATTAAGTTTCTAAGTTGAACTTAGAATAGAGCTAATATATGACATTGAAGTATTGTAACTTGCCATTAAAGAATCAAGATTACCATACTTAGTTCTAAGCTGTGCTTCATAAGCTTCTAGTTTAGTTTCATTGTCGTTAGCCTTTTGAGTCCAGCTGTCTATTTCGTCTTGGTACTGATCTTTACGATCATCTAAGATACCACCAGTTTGAGTGTAATCCTCAAGATAATCACTCATCTGTTTTAAAAGACCGTCTTCACTTGTAAACAAGCTTACAACTGAGTTAAAGGAGTTGTTCATCGCATCCTTAAAATCAGATGAATTGATAGATAGTGTACCGTCTTTATTAAATTCCAAACCGCAGTCGAAGATTGACTTACCAGAATCAGTATCAGAGAATCTTACAACCATTGACTGCAAGGCATTCCTAATTGAAATAACCTGTGAGTCACCAGCTAAATCACCACCGTCGTAGTTGTTTTTACCATCGGTGTAAGTATCTCTAGCACTTAATTCATCCAAAGCACTAAGTAGTGAGTTATATTGATCTACAATCTGTTGCATCTTTTGCTCAGCGGCAGCTGTATCAGTTGTGATATCAACAGAGTAGGTCTTGTAACCAGTCTTACCATTCTCGTCAGTTTCTTTCTCAGATAACTGATTTACAACTAAGGAAATACCAGAGATTTGCTCATCAAATTCATTGGTCTTACTAGTAACTTTTTGACCATCAATGTAGATAGTAGCGTCTTTACCTTCTTTATAGCTCCACTTTGAAGAAGATGTAGACTTTCTATTACCAACATCACCTTCAACTTCGGAATCTGGATCAAAGTTAAAAGCACCTAAGCTCATATGATCACCATCTACAGTACCTGTAGTTTCAGCTGTGATCATAATCTTAGATGAGCCTTGACCTGTTGAGCCTGAGGTTACACCAAAAGAATAGCCATCGTCAGTTTTAATAAGACTTACGTTAACATCAAAGTCATTATTATTAAGTCTTTTTCTGATTAACTCTAAAGAATCACCCTCTTGAACATCCACGGTAAAGGTACGTTCACGAGTTTGAGTTTGACCTTTATCGTCTTTGTATTCTTCAGGTCCTAAATCAATAGTGATTTTACCTGCAGCAAAGGAGTTGGTAGTAAAACCTTCTGATTCTTTGAAAGTTTGTGTGATTGATTCTGCTTTAGCAAGTTGTGTTACAGAAATATCAAAACTAGTGTTAGAGCAGTCACTCTTGGTAGTGATGCTAAAACAATTGTAATTAGAGCTTTGTGAGGTGGTAACTTTACGAGTATTTAAAGAATTCTCTTTAGTTAAATTCTCACAAGCATTTTGGAAATCTGTAAGCTTTGATTTTAAGGTAGTAATACCTTTCTTAGAAGCTTGGGCTAAAGCAAGATTCTGATTAGTTCTTTTCTCGTATTTAGATCTTTTAGCTTCTACAGACGCAGTAATGATGCTTTCAAAATCATTGCCAGAGCCTGTACCAGCACTAGTAACTGTACTTGCCATTTATTTTACCCCCATATTTTTACAGCTATTATATAGCGTAAACAACCTACCTCTTATGTAGATTATCGGCAAAATTTTTTGATAACTTTAGATAAAAATGGAGATTTGTAAGATTTTTTACGGCACTCCTAAAACAATATTAGTTTTAGGAGTGCAAAAGATGTGCCAATTACTGATTAGTCTTCAAGTAATTGCTTGTGAAGTGCATTTAAAGCTTCTGTAGTATCGCCGTCTTTTAGCAAGAAGCATAGATTGTGCTTTGAAGCACCGTAGCAGATCATACGAACAGAGAAGCTATTGATAGAATCAAAAGCTTTGGTGATTACACCTGCGTTCTCTGACATTCTATTGCCGATAATGGCAATTAGAGGAAGATCTGTTTCTACCTTAACATGGCAGAATTGTGCCAACTCGTTAAGCATAGCTTCGCTTACGCCATGAGCACCTGAGGTGGTAGTACCACCGTCGATGGTAACAGCAATAGAGATTTCTGAGGTTGAAACTAAATCAACAGAGTGATTGTATTTAGCAAATACAGCAAATACGTTAGCTAAGAAACCTGTAGCACCAACCATAACAGGTGATGATAAAACGATAAGAGTTTGATTCTTTCTTAAAGCTAAAGCTCTGAAGTTTGGTTGAGTCTTAGTCTCTGGACGAACCCAAGTACCACCCTTTTCAGGCTCTTTTGAAGATCCCACGAAAATAGGAATATTCTTACGCACTGCAGGAACCATGGTTGATGGGTGTAAAACCTTAGCACCGAAGTTTGCCATTTCAGCAGCTTCAATATAGGTAAGCTCTGCAATTGGACGAGCTGTCTTTACAATACGAGGATCGGTTGTAAATACACCTGCAACGTCGGTCCAAATAGAAATAGTTGAAGCATCTAAAGCTTCACCTAATAGAGCAGCAGAGTAGTCAGAACCACCACGACCTAGGGTAGTAGTTTCACCTAAAGTGTTAGAACCAATGAAGCCTTGAGTGATGATAATGGTCTTATCATTGATTAAAGGTAATAACTTGTCGTGAGCTAATACTTTAATTTCGTCACAAACAGGCTTTGCACAGCTGAATTTTGAGTCAGTGCGCATTACTGTACGAACATCAAACCATTGAGCATCAGTACCATAGTGTTTAAATAAAGCTACGAATAAGTAGGAGCTCATTAACTCACCGTGAGAAACGATAGTATCAGTTAACTGATCGTTAGTACCTTCGTTAGCTTTAAAAGCTTGCTCTTTAATACCCTTTAAATGACCTTCGATGTAGTTGCGAAGCTCATGTTGATTCTCAAGGTGAATAATGATTTGCTCATGAATGTCACGTAGTTTATCAATAATTTGGTTGATTTTTGTTTCGTCGCATTTACCTGATGCTAGTTCAACTAATAGGTTTGTAACACCAGCGCAAGCACTGATCACAACTACACGAGAATTCTTGTTACCGACAACAACTTTGTAGCTTGAAGTCATAGCTTCAAAATTACCTACAGAAGTGCCACCAAACTTTGCAATATCTAAATTTTCCATGAGAAAAAATAAAACCCTATATTAAGACATAGAAGAAAAAGTAATTTAGTCATATTAAGCACGAGTATTTCAATAATCAATGCTTGTATACTTTCACACTAAAATGGTGCATAATTACGTTTTTATCATATTGATTTTATCTGTTTAAATAAAGTTAGTGAAGAAAGTGAATAGTAGGCAGTTATTTCTTTTAGGTGCTAAACATTCAATTCCAATTTGTTTAGGTTACATCTTTGTGGGTATTGCTTATGCTGTGATGGCTAAGCAAACAGGTTACTCAAATTTTGAGACTATTTTGATGTCCATGATTTGCTATAGCGGATCAGGTCAGTTTCTTGCAGTAACCCAAGCTAAAGAAGGTGCAAGCTTAATTGCTATTGTGATAGGTTTAATCTTACTTAATTTTAGATACTTTATTATGAGTACCTGTGTGTTTGCTCGCTTTAAAAAGTTAAGTAATTTTAAAAGAGCCTGGTTTGCTCATTATATTACTGATGAGCCTTTTGCAATTTTTACCACTGCAAAAGAAGACTTAATTAGTGTTTGGTATTTTGCAGGGTTATTCTTAGTATCTTGGTGCTCTTGGATTTCTGGTGCAGTACTAGGTGTAGTTGCTAATGACATCTTCCCATACGATTTAACTCAAGCTATGGGCATTGCTTTATACGCTTTGTTTATTGCTATTGTAGTTCCAGCTGGAAAATGCAATTTTAAATTATTAATAGTTATCCTATCTGCAGCTATTCTCAATATTTTATTGTCACAGGTATTAGATAGTTGTTGGGCAATTTTATCTACTATCATTATCTGCTCAGCTATTGGTGCGTTTTTTGTAGATGCTAAAGTAAAGAGCGAGGATAGTAAAAAGACAGAACCTGTAGCACAAGATAGTGTAAGCAATAATGCTGAACCAACTCAAAAAGAAGATGAGGTAGTTAAGAATGGATAGTCATTATTACATTTATATTGTTTTGTTGTCCTTTGTTGCTACTTACCCAATTAGAGCAATTCCTTCTTTATTTATTTCTAAATTAAATTTAAGTGGTTATTGGCAACGCTTTTTGGATTTAGTTCCATATACAGCACTTACAGCTTTAGTGTTCCCTGGTATTTTCTATTGCGTGGAAAACAATCAGTATGCAGCCTATATTGGAACTGCTGTTGCTATTATTGCAGCTTTAGCAAGAGCAAGTTTATCTGTAGTTGTTTTAGTATCTGTTGCTGCTGTATATGTTGCTATTGTAGCAAGCTAGATCTATAAAGAATGGACATAAAAAAAGCTAACCTATAGGTTAGCTTTTTTTATTTCTGTAAACTTTTAGTCTAAAGCAGACTCATCGTTTGATGAACCACTTGAATAACCATTAGTATTTAGATCTTCATCACCACCTGCTGAGCATAGACGGTGTAAGTGACGAGGTTGAATTACTTGAAGATATCTTTTGAAGATCTTTGCATTTCTATCTGTGATAACTTCATCAGATGTAATTTGTTTTACAAATTCTTTCTCTTCTGGAGTCTTAGGCTTACGATCACCTTTGTATAACTCCATCATAGCTGTTCCACACTTTTCTAAGATCTCTGACTCATTGATAGTGAACTCACCGCAACGGCGAATACCACGAGCAAAGTGCTGGAAATCATTAAAAGGCTTTTCTG